>NZ_JAYGHD010000006.1:0-62744 GCF_034932245.1 Nostoc sp. UHCC 0251 | reverse complement strand
TCTTGCTCTAGCCTTTCTATTTTTTGATCTTTTTCTTCTGGACTCATCCTTGAACATTACCATCTTTCCTCCCTCACGGGAATATCCCTGACTTTCCTACCTGGGCAGTTACGAATTAACTCAGGAGATAATTTTTGAGAAATTACTATGGGGGAATGAGGTATAGGCGCAGATTCCCATATAACTCTGGAGTTTTGAGATGTAAGCTTACCCATTTTTTGCCGTTTTAAATAGGAGGAAATATTAGTGACAGAGGCATCAACAATGCCATCTTCTAATGCTCCTATACTCTTACTATGGCTACCCGCAAAAATGACTTGAGTAAAATCTCGATTAGGATTAATTTTTAGTTTTTTTAAAGTTGCTGTTGCCATCAAATATCCAGAAGTGGATGATTTATCTACAAAAGCAACGCGCTTGCCTTTGAGGTCTTTGATAGTTTTTATCGGGCTGTCTGCCTTGACTATAATGCATGAGCGATACCAAGGTTGCCCTGTATGTTTATCGATAGGAGCAACTAAAGGTTCAACTTTAGCGCCCTTCTCTACAGCTTCAAGATAGGTAACTGGCCCTAAATAAGCTATATCGAGTTTACCTTGCACCAACCAATCAACAACTTCCTGGTAATTCTTAGCAATCTGGAAATCAACTTGCCTTCCCAAGGATTTTTCTAAGTAATCGTCTAGAGGCTTAACCATCCGTTCTTGTTCTGTGCGGCTTTGGGTAGGTAGCACCCCCATTTTTAAAGTAGATAAATGATTTTTGCTGCTGACTGCACTATCTAAAATAGACTTATGCTTGCTAAATATGTTTTTAGTACAACCTGCACCCAGTAATGTCAAAATCACTACTAAAGTTAGAAATCTACTTTTATTTAATAAGCGATTTCTAGGGTATTGCTGCTGCGTACCCACGTATTTCTCCATAAAAACAAAGTACAAATATATGGCGGAAAAAGTGAAGGGCTGTAGTTGATGGACCATGAAGGTTGCAACACAGACCTTAGTAAATTTATTTTTCCCTTAAAAAATGTAAAGATAACAATTTCTATTTAAAAAAGACGTAAGTAATATAACAAACGTTAATTCTAGAGCTTTTTTTACTCAACTTGTAACTTTTCAAATACCCTCTAAGATTTTGATTTTACTCGACAGAGAGCTTTTCTAAACCGCCAAAGACTTAACGAAACTTGCCTATTCTTTATTCTAGTGTTGAATCACTTGGAAGCTTTGTATAACACTGGGCAACTCTTAGAGACGCTAAAAGCGAATGCCCCGCTACGCTAACGGGCTATGTGTCTCGATACAATTCTTATGTGAAACTGGCTTTAGACTCATAAATAAAGTTTTTACTGATGTTTCTTTAATAAGTGCCTTTGGCTCTCGGTGCTGAAGCCTTTCTTTGTAACTCACAAATTCCAATTGCGGCGGAAATGGAAGAAGCCTTCTAAAAACTCTTGCAAAGCAATATTGCTATTTAACCTTTGCTTACTCCACTCTCTTGCAGCTTGTTCCAGAACTTCTGAAAAACTCGGATAGACAGGAGATAGATTTGCTAAATCTTTGACTTTAATTTTTTGGGATATTGCCAAGGCAATCAAATTAATTAATTCTCCAGCTTCTGCTCCTAATATCGCAGCTCCCAAAATTTCGCCGTTGCGTAGCACTATTAATTTACACATACCAGTGGTTTCGTCCCGGATTTGGGCTGCTGCCACTGTTTTAAAATATTGTCGCAAAACTAAAACTTCATCTCGACTAAATTGACGTTTTGCCTGCGCCTCTGTTAAACCGACTTGCGCCACCATCGGCACAGAAAACATCGCCCAAGGAATGGAGCGATAATTTACTCGTAACCTGGGGAAAACGAGTGCATTGTTCAGGGCAATTTTTGCTTCATAATTAGCAATATTGGCAAAGTCGTAACCACCAATTACATCACCACAAGCGTAAATGCGGTGGTTAGTGGTTTGCAGTTTATCATTCACCACCAAGCTACGCCGATGCCATTTCACACCTACTGCTGCCAAATTTAGAGATTCAAGATTCGGCTGTTGTCCAGCCACCACTAAAATTTCATCAGCTTCAATGGCCTTATCTCCTGCTTGAATCCACTTTTTATCCTCAATTAGCCTCACTTGAGTTACTGGTTTATCAGTGAGGACGCGCACACCTTCGACTTCCAACTGTGCCTGAAGCAATATGGCTATTTCAGGGTCAATATTGGGTAGAACATAGGGATGCTTGACTACCAGTGTCACACTACAACCAAACCGGGCTAAAGTTTGAGCGATTTCAATGCTTTGGGGAATTCCGCCGATAATGACCCAATTTTTGGGTAATGTTGGTCCCTGTAAGGATTGCCAAATATTAGATAGTGTTAGGTAGCCAGTGGCTTGCAATCCTTCAATCTCTGGAATTTCTGGACGCGAACCACTGGCCAACAAATAAGTACGGGCGCAAAGTAGGCGATTGTTAACGGCAAAAGCCAATTGGGGTGAAGATTGAAATTGACCACTGCCAACGATGACATCTACCCCCAGCGCGGCTAGGATAGCTGGAGAATGCTGTTCTTTGAGATTTGAGGCGACGCATTGAGCATACAGCATAGCTTCTTGCCATGCCATAGATATGTGGCATTTTTCTGAGGTACCAGTGTGTGTGGCATGAATGCCAAAACTAGAAGCATCATTCAACTTCTGCGCCAGTTTACCAATTTCGGTAAGAGCATGGTGATGAGTAAACCCATAGTCTACTTTAGGTTCCACCAGGGCAACTGTAGCACGTAGTTGGGTTGCAGCAAGGGCAGCGTAGTATCCAGCAAGACTGCCGCCAATAATTACAACATCGTAGTCAATAGTCATTTGTCATTTGTCATTTGTTATTGGGCATGGGGCATTGGGGATTGGGAATAGGGCATTGGGCATTGGGCATTGGTTATTTATTAACTCTGCTCCCTCTGCTTCCTCTGCTTCCTCTGCTCCCCCTGCCTTCCCTACTCCCTACTCCCTACTCCCCACTCAGCGCTGTTAGTAAGCGTTGGTTATCGGACTCTTCACGTACAGCAACCCGGAAAAAGCGATCGCCTAGTTCTTTAAAACTAAGGCAATCGCGGATTAAAATCTGGTGATACTTGAGTAATTGTTGCTGTAACTGCAAAGTAGACTCTTGGGACTCAACCAATAAAAAGTTAGCAGCACTTACTTGAGGTTGTAATCCTGGTATTTCAGCCAAACCCTGAAAGAGTTGGTTTCGTGCAGGTGGTAGCCATGTCCAGGTTTGCTGCTGAAATTCCGTATCCTGGAGTGCCGCAATTGCCGCCGCCGCCGCTAGTGTGTTTACAGGCCAAGGATCACGCCATAGCTGCCATTTAGCTAGGCAGTCGGGGTGTGCGATCGCATATCCTAATCGCAGTCCTGGCAGACTGTAAAATTTGGTTAGCGATCGCAATACTACTAAATTTGCATATTCCTGTACCACCGGAATCAGGCTTTGTTCCTCATTGGGCGGCAAAAAATCCATAAATGCTTCATCCACCACTACCAAAGCAAATTGCTCTAGGTAGGGCAAAATAGAGTCCCGCGAAAATATCTTTCCAGTTGGGTTGTGGGGATTATTTAGCAATAACCCGCTTCTTCCCGGTGGAGAAAGATGAAGATGGGGAGATAGGAAGATGGGGAGGGGAGAAGCTCCTTCTATAATGCCCCTTTGTCCCTCTTGTCTCCCCAAATCAAAGGGACACTCCAGCACTTTAGCGTTGTACGCCCTCAGGGTTCGGTAGTAGTCACCAAAGGCTGGAGTGATTAAAGTTGTCGCGGCTAATTGAGCCAATTCCCTACCTATGAGAGTAAGCAATTCTGCGGAGCCGTTACCCGGCAGAATCCACTCAGGAGGCAATTGATGGAAGTGACTGAGAGCTAGTCTCAGTTCACTATAGTTTGGATCTGGATAGTGCTTAAGATTACCAATTTGGGACTTAATAGCAGCGATCGCGCTATTTGGAGGCCCCAATGGGCTGATGCTAGCAGAAAAATCCAGAATAGCATCAGGGGGACAGCTAGCTAGTGCTGCTGCCCAGGCTAAATTCCCCCCGTGTGCAGGTTGCCGCATTAAAAAAATGTTCCCAAAGACAGAATTTATGCTTTTGGGGGTGCTACCTTTTCTCTAAACAGTTTTCCTGCGGAGAAGGCAGGAACCCTCGTCGCTGGAATTTCCATTTTCTCATTTGTTTTCGGGTTGCGACCTTCGCGGGCTTTACGTTCCCGTGATTCAAATGAGCCAAATCCTACTAACGTTACCTTATCACCAGAGGAAACCGCTTCAATAATGGTTTCCAAAGCGGCAGTTAAGACTGCATCGGCTTGTTTCTTGGTAACACTAGCTTTTTCAGCTACGGCATCAACTAATTCACCTTTGTTCATGTCAAACTCCTGAAGGTTTACTTGAGATTCTTTACGGATGCACCCTGGCACATCTGTACTGAAATCTTTGTTCGCGGAAATACAAAAATCATCCTTTGGGAGTATTTTTACTCAAAACGTCTGTACATCCCATCGGCTCGACTTTTCAATGAATCATTCTAAGGTGTTGTAGCCTGATGTGGATAGATGAAACCATTAATTTATATAGATTTCAGGATTTTTTGTGATTTTAGGGTACTTGTTTCACTAAAAACCACCCCAAAAGTAGGAAAAAATACCTAGTAAAACCCACTATTACGAAAAAAACAGGGGAATGGGAGGGTGAGACATGGTTAGTATTTGTTCGGATTAATTACCAATTTTGAAGAGTTATGAAGCCTCTTAGGGGAAGCAGGGGAAGCAGAGGGAGCAGAGGAAGCAGAGGAAGCAGAGGGGGACAAGGAGAATAAATAACCCATGCCCAATGCCCAATGCCCAATGCCCAATGTCCAATACCCAATGAGCGACTTTTGCAAGAGACTCTTACGTTGCTACCAATTGTATTCGTCAGATGCTCTAATCTATATCTCCAGAAGCGATCGCATCTAATTTTTCAGTATCAAGTATTATAATGGTCCCACCTCGACTATAGGCAATCACTGACTTAAGACTTTTAATTAACCGCACACATTCTTCGTAAGTAATGCCGCTACTTCGAGCCATGCGGTAATAAGATAGTTTGACTTTTAAACAGTCGCCCTGTGAAGTAGATTCAGTTCCAGATTCAGCAGCAAAATATTGAATTAATCTGGCAAGACGAACAATAGCTCTTTCAGACACTAATCCGTGGACTGTTTCATGCAATTGCTGAATTCGACTGTTAAAAACCATCAACATTTGTAATGCAATTTCGGGATTTTGCCCAATAGCTTTTAATAAAGCATCTCGCTCTACAGTGAGAATCTCACAATCAGATTCAGCAGTCACAGTTGCCGGAGAAATTCCATTTCCTAACAAAGCAGGAGCCGCAAAAATTTCTCCAGCAGCTAGGGCGCGGAGAATCGTTTCTTTCCCCGTTATTGCTGTTTTGGTAACTTGAATTGCTCCGCTAACAACAGCATAGAGTTTTGCTGGTAAGACATCACCCTCATGCAGAATAATCTCTCCTTTGCGATAGCGTTGCACCTGAGTGTAAGGTTGCAAATTTACTTTATCTGCTGTTTCTAAACCTGCAAACACAATAATTTGCGAAAGTTGTTCCAAGGATGCCTGCATAGCCCTATATTGCAAAGGCTGGACGATGATGAATCCAAGGGTTAGCTGCTTCTAATTGGGCTGCTAGGCTAATGAGTGTGGCTTCAGCAGCAGGTTTACCAATTAGCTGCACACTGATGGGCAAACCCTTACTATCAAAGCCGACAGGAATTGCGATCGCAGGTTGTCCAGTTGCATTCGCAGGTGGACAAGGAGCAACCCACTCAATAATATTTTGGAATGTCTCTTCTGGACTCAGAGAAGCCCATTCGCCAACGCGGATAGGTGAATGTAGATAAACTGGCAATACCAGCACATCCACGGTATCGAAGAACGCCACAATTTGCCGCGCCACAATCTGCATTTGAGAAACTGCTTGGAGGTACTGGGCAACAGAACTTGTGCGGGCAAATAGCCAGCGATTCAATGGCTGCAAGGCTTCAACAGGAAGTCCTGATGCAGCTACCCCAGCTTGCCAAACGATTTGAAATGGTTCAACTAAACCGCTAAAATCTGGGGATTTCTGTTCAACTTGGTGGCCAAGTTGTTCTAATAACTGGACTGTTTGGCGGACACCTTGCTGACAGTTGGCATCAGCTTCTCCCAAAGGATAAATGCTAGTGTCAAAGGCAATTCTCAAAGCACCGAGTTTTGTCTTAGTGGCGGCGAGAAATGATGGTTCAGGATCCGGTAGCCAGTAAGGATCGCCTGTAACATAACCAGATATGGTATCCAAAAGGGCAGCAGCATCAGCCACAGTCCGGGCGATCGGGCCATTGGCGGCAATTCCAGCAAGACGTTCGCCGACGGGTGCTTTACTCACCCTGCCCCTGGATGGTTTAAGTCCCACCAAACCACAACAAGCCGCAGGCCCCCGAATCGAACCACCGCCATCAGAACCTTGAGCGATCGCACACAATCCTGCTGCTACCGCCGCCGCTGCCCCACCACTGGAACCGCCAGGGGTGTATTCTAAATTCCACGGATTTCTAGCTGGGGGGAAACCCGTAGGTTCGCTGTAAGGTAATGAACCTAATTCGGAAGTGGCTGTTTTACCGAGAATAGTAAACCCAGCTTGCTTAATCCTCGCTACAACACCATCATCATAGTTAGGGATATTGTTTAGTAATGCCGGGTTTCCAAAGGTACAGGTAACACCTGCTACAGCATTGAGGTCTTTAATGGAAATCGGCACACCAAAAAATGGCGGTAGTTCTGAGGTAGTTGTTAATAATTCTGTTTTGGCTTTGGCATCTGCGATCGCTAATTCTGCCGTCACCGTAAAATAACTTCCTAATTGGGGATTTAATTGCCCAATTCGTTCTAAATATATTTCTACCAACTCTAGTGGTGATACTTCCCGGCGACGAATTAATTCCGCCAACTCTAGTGCTGGGGTAAATGCTAAATCAACTTCATTCATAGGTTAGTGAATGGGTAATTTTATCTTTCTCTGGGATTTTGAAACTGAAATTGTTACTTTAGCAGGATTTGTGGGAATTATACGTTTTATAGCTCCTGAGATTTGTGACTAATTTAGGATGCTCAGATGCAACAGACGAGGTTATGTTCTTACTCAAGCCATTTTAATTGTTTTGCATAAACTTTCGACAAATCCCTAAGGGGTATTTATGGCTAACTTAGAAATACTTGTTAGTGAATTGCCAACACTGATTCAGAGTCTAAAACTGACTATTGGCGATTCTAATGAAATCATGGAACAAATTATCCTGATAAATAATGCTCAGGAACAACTACGGAATCTTAAAAAATTAATTGCTCAGGAATTAAGATTTGAACACAGCAAAAATTCTGCGATCGCTACACTTCCTCGAATCATTACAGTCGCTACTTTGTTTATCCCTAGTCTGGGATTAGTAGATCCAGTCATAGCTGAAAAATTCGGGAACTCAGAAACTAAAATTTCATTAACTGATTTACAATCGAAAATTGATAGCTGGATTGAATGGGGTTATTTTTTGCAAGCAATAGCCGCTGATATTCTTAGTGATATGCAACTAGTAAATCAACTAAATTCTGATATTAGTCATCTAAGCATAGCTACTGAATTTAAAGCACTTAATGAAAGCTTAAAGATTAATTCAGACTTTGGGAAAGCTAATCTTATACAACGTCAACTTCAAAATATTAGCAACGCCAACAAAGAATTATTACAGTTACAGCAAAAGTTAAATTATATTTTTCATACTATTAAAAACAGTCGTAATTTATTAAATATTTTATTAGGAGTTTCTGCTTTTTATGGTAAATCTGGCTTCGCTTTAGAGTGGTTAGATGATGACCACGAATTAATTATATCGAGTGGGGGGAAATTTCAAGAATTGACAGATATTCTCAATGATTGTGATTTCTTTAAAGAACAAATTGCTGCTTTAATTATTCAAGGCGATGCTTTAAGTGAACAAGCAGAAAAAGCCCTGAACAAGATTGAACAGGAAAGCAATAAAGAAGCAATCATTAGTCAGAAAGTAGAAATAGTACCAAAGTTTTGGACACCAAAAATAGCCCGTTCGGCTTTGATTATAGCCTCAAGTTTATTAATCTTGGGTTTTGGTGGTTGGAAAATTAAAGAGCAAAGTCCCAAATTGCAGCAGATGAGTCTTAGTTTAACTCAAGAAGGAAGTGCGAGTGCTAAGTTTAAATCTGCCCAAAAACTCGGAATGGAAGCTGCTTCTCTAGTTCAAAATCCACCGCATCCTCTAAAAGTTTGGGAAAAAGCAGAAACTAAATGGCATCAGGCAATAATCTTATTAGATAGTATTCCTGATGAAACATCAGTTTATGAACAGGCAAAGAAGAAATTAGCTTACTATCAAATTAACTACAAATCTATTAGTAAAAGAGTATTAATTGAAAAGAACGCTGTAGCAAACTTAGAATCAGCTAAAAAACTAGGAATAGAAGCTAATTTATTTCTTCAAAATTCACCTCATTCGCTACTAGTTCGGCAGCAAGCACAAGGTAAATGGAAACAGGCAATCAATTTATTAGAAGCTATTCCAAAGAGTACCTCTGTCTATATACAAGCTAAAGAGTTGCTTCCTATTTATAAAAATAATTCTGACTTCTGACTTATGGGTGCTGAATTCTTACTATTTTACGGATAATTTATTGCATCATTGCTTTGGCTACTATAGCAATCTATATATTGAGAACTAATCCAGCCTTCTCTTCCTACAACTCTGGTGTTTGAAGTATTAGTTACACGCACATTAACCCAAGGTGTTGGGGGGTCTTGAAGTGATACAATATGAGGCTGAAGTAATGTGACATTATTCCCATTATCTAAACCTGCTGTTGACTTTCCGCCAGCTGTAGCACGTAAAGCTAATTGCCCTGATTTCAAACCAGTTACTTGGCACGTTGCAGGCTTAACTTGAGCTACATTGCCAGTACATTTTAAGCTATTACTACTCATCCAACCTTCTAAGTCTTTTTCCGCAAGACTATTTGTATCGATAACCCTAACGTAAATCCAATTTTCAATCCCTTTAGCTAGTACTTTTAACTTTGCGTCTTCATATAAAGTAATTATGCCTCCATCTTGAATTTGTCCTTGCGGTTTTTGTAGGTATAAGAAAAGTGCTTCTTCATATCCTAGTTTCTTGGCTTGACAAGTCACTTGCCTATTAGCACTTTTTGGAGTAGCAGCGTTTGCTATTGGTAACAAATTAAGAGTAGAAAGCCACAGATAAAATGCAGCAAAAGAAATGTGAGGTAGAGATTTAAGAAAATTTGCCATTTTGAGTAAAGTAAGTACAAGTATTTTTTCCTACCTTATCCGTGATAAATTTCATCGTCCAGCATAATTTTACCTAAATCGATAAGGCGAAGAAGACAGGATTTAAACCTGAGTTGGTATTAATATTCTCTGCGTTCTTCTGCGTTTACCTCCGTGAACCTACCTGAAGCGCATCTACTTTCATAAAAATAAAGAGGCAAATCGCCCTATTTTGACGCTTCACCTCTCTCAACAACAAATAATTACAACTAACAATTACAGCTTAGAACGGTCAGTCAAAATCTCATAACCAGTCTCTGTCACCAACACTGTATGCTCAAACTGAGCCGACAACGAATTATCCACAGTGACTGCTGTCCAACGGTCAGATAATGTCCGGGTGTGTCTAGAACCCGCATTTAAAATTGGCTCAATTGCCAGCGTCATCCCGGCACGGAGTTTAACATTTGGCATCTCGCGGGTACGGTAGTTAAATACTGAAGGTTCTTCGTGCAGATTACGACCAACACCGTGTCCAGTAAATTCTTCGACTATACTAAAACCGTTAGATTTCACATGATCTTCAATTGCTCCGGCTAGGTCAAGCAGGTATACACCAGCCTTTACTTGTTCAATGCCCTTATATAAAGCTTCTTCTGCTACGCGAATTAATTTAGTAGCTTCTTGCGTCACTTCACCGACAGCAATTGAAATACAAGAATCGCCATGAAAGCCCTGGTAATAAGCGCCCGTATCTACTTTTAATACATCTCCCACCCGAATCACTTTCTTAGGACTAGGAATGCCATGCACTGCTTCATTATTGATACTGGAGCAGATGGAACCTGGAAAACCGTGATATCCTTTAAAACTCGGTGTTGCACCCATTTCACGGATGCGTTTTTCTGCATAAGCATCCAAATCAGCCGTTGTCATTCCTGGCTTTACTAGCTCGGAAATTTCTTTTAAAACAGTTGCCACAATTGCCGATGCTTGCCGCATGATTTCAATTTCACGCGGCGATTTAATTTCAATTCCTCGGCGTTGCTTTTTAGCAGGTGCAGGCTGAGTCGCTTGAGAAAGTAAGTTACTGAAAATGTTCATAGGAAATTAATAATTACTGGTGGCTCTGGCGCTGAAGTATTAATGCTTTCTCTAGATTACTTGAGAAATAATATCTATAATTTAAGTTATTTTAATCCCTGATAGGGATTCTTCCATTGTAGCCGCTAACGTATATATAATAACACATTCACCTACTCCTAATGTGTTGGATTTGAATCAAAATCGCCATAACTTATTTTTTGCTGCACACTATGGGACTGAGATAAATTATCTTTAATTGAAACATTAGATCGCTGTCAAATACTGAGTCAAATAATTTTTAATTTCTGATGGCAATTTCTCCAATCATACCTGCTTCCGTATGTCCCGGTATTGGACAACGTAAGCCATAAGTGCCAGATTTCAGGGGCACAAATACCCATTCTGCCTCAGCACCCGGCTTGAGTTCTAATTCGTGAATAGCTCCTTTGATTTCTACTTTGCCTGCTTGGATTTTTTGTGTCCAGATGCTATCAGCAAAATCTTTAGCAGTAAAATAGTGCTTCAGTTGGCTGGGATTGGTAAGCCTGAGTTGATAGCGTTTACCAGCCTCGAATTCTAAATGATTTGGTTCAAACTTGAGTTCGTTCGCTGAATTACCTAAGCTCACTGTAATTTCTGTGGCTGGTTGTTTGAGCAAATCACCAGACAAATTCGCCCCCATTGCTGGAGTAGCAACGATGAAATTTAGAGCTAGGAGCAACGTTATGATCACGTAGTTCCGTCGTAATATTTGCACCCAAGCAGGAGTTGGTAAAGTAAGAGATTTAATTACAATTTTGTAAAAATGGTTGTAAATTTTCATCACTAGTTCTCAAAAGGCAATACTAATGAGCAGGAACAATTAATAGGCAGTGGGAAAAACCATTTTACCTATTCTTTATATTATCCATGCCCAGTGCCTATCTCTACCTAATGCTTTTCTCTGCTAACATAGATGGTCCAGCAGTAACGACTACGATTTGATCTGGGTGGAGTAACTCACGAGCCGCTTGATTAACTTGGGTAAGGGTGACTTGCTGAATTTTGTCCGTGAAAGAGTGCAATTCTACTTTATCGAGTCCGTACACCTCATTCATCAAAATTCTGTGTGTTAATTCCTCTGGGTTGGCCAGAGAAACATTGTAGTTGCTGATAAGGGTGCGTTTAGCTGTTTCTACTTCCAGTGGAGTAACGCCTTGTTGATGGATTTGCTGTAGCATTTGGCGGGTGCTAGCGATCGCTTTACTGCTATCCTCTGGACTAGTTTGCATTTCTATCAAAAATGTGCCTGTATTCTTCCCGGCTTGGAAGGAGCTATAAATTCCATAGCTCAAACCTTGGCGATCGCGCACTTCTGCACCTAGTCTACTAGATAGGGTATCGCCTCCCAAAATCTGGTTCAATACTAAGGCTGCGTGAAACCGAGGATCATAACGGTTAATAGCTGTGTAACCCATATAAGTAACGGCTTGGGCTTTACCTGATAAAACTGGGTTGACACTGACTATTTTCTCCGGCATTGGCACCGTGGGATATTTTAATGTTGGTGCTTGGCCGCTAACTTCCCAGTTACCAAAATCATTTTGAATGAGCGATCGCACTTTGTCTAGATCAAAATCTCCCACCAGTGCTAGCACTGTCGTGTCTGGACGATAATGTTTAGCTTTGAAATCAATCACATCCTGGCGCTGAATCTTCTGCAAACTCTCCTCTGTGGGAAAGGTATGTAAGGGATGTTTTTTCGGATAAATTGACTGAACAAATATTCTTCTGGCTACTTCTGATGGCTCATCTAATTCCAGTTGCAAATCAGTTAAAGTTTGTTGGCGATACAACTCCAACTCTTTTGCTGGAAAGGTACTATTTTTAACAACATCTGCCAATATTTCAAGGATTATCGGCAAATCAAGAGCTAAACTATCACCCTCAATCCGCACACCTTCACGGTAGGCTTCAAAGTCGAGACTCGCTCCTCTTTCTGCCAAAGCTTTGGCAATAGTTAATACATCCTTGCTCTTGGTGCCATTTAGCAAATTATCTGCCACAAAAGCAGCTAGTCCAGCTTTCTCATCTGGATCAAATTCCTTGCCGGCTTGAATGTAACCGCTCAGGGTAACGGTGGGAGTACTATGATCTGGCAACAGTAATAACCGCAATCCGTTGGTAAATTTGAATTGCTGTGGTAATACTTGTGCAATCGCATCTGTAGCTAAATCCACAGGCGGTAAGTATTTCGCCACCTCAGAAGGAAGCACAGGTGCGCCAGGAGAGAAATTCTCTGTTGTTTGGGCTGAGTCTGGTTTGTCACTAATCTCTGTTATCCGCTTCTGGGTTGGTTCAAAAAAGCCTACTTTCCTGGCTCCTTTGGTGAGGTATTTGTTAATCACAGCAACAATATCTGTCGGCTTCACCAGGCGAACAGCAGCCAAATAGCGATCTGTGTAGCGATAATCACCAGCAGTTGTCTCATCATTGCCCAATTGCATTCCCTGAGAAGTAATATCACGGTTACTCAAAATTACATCTGCTGTTAATTGGGTTTTGGCGCGTTCAACTTCTTCTAATGTCACACCTTTTTCTGCTAGATTGGCGATCGCACTACTCAACACTGAGTCAATTTTTTTCAAATCTTGTTTAGAACCAGCCGTCACCAGCACCTCATACCAGCCAGATTCTCGCAAACTGGTAACAGATGCTGTTAATTCACTAGCTAAACCTGATTCCACCAATACCTGATAAAGTCTAGAATTCCGTCCCTCTGTCAAGATGTAATCCATTACATCCAGCGCAGGCACATCTGGTTGATTTACATTCGGTAGCGGATACACCACTTGTAAAAGCCGCCCTGCTCCCGGTTCTCGCAATATTATGGGAGTGCTGAGTGTTGAGTGCTGAGTGCTGAGTGCTGTTAGCGGGGCGTTTAGCCCGTGTTGAGTGTTGAGTGTTGAGTGTTGAGTGTTGAGTGATGGAGAAATAACTCCTGCCCCCTGCCTCCTGGGTAGTTTACCAAATACCTCTTTAACTATTTCGAGGGTATTTGCAGTTTTAAAATCTCCAACAATTACTAAGACAGCATTATCGGGACTGTAAAAATTGCGGTAATATTTCTGTACCTGCTCAACTTCAAATTTCTCGACATCAGCTTTGGTACCACCGACAGGCAACCCATAGGCATGATTGGGAAACACCGCCTGCATTACAGCACGGTTGAGGCGATATTCTGGACTATTTTCGTAACCCTGCAATTCGGAAATTACTACCCGCTTTTCACTCGCCAGATGTTCTGGCTCAATTTGGGAGTTTTGCATTCTGTCTGCTTCCAGCATTAAGAGCGCTTTCAGCTTGTTTCGTTCTACAGTACCGTAATATGCAGTTTGGTCATAGCTGGTAAAAGCATTGGAATCACTACCTAAAGCACTAAACAAACGTCCAAATTGAATCGGACGATTGAGAGTGCCTTTAAACATCATGTGTTCCAATTGGTGGGCAATGCCATTTACGCCCGGTTCTTCGTTGCGTGAGCCAACCTTGTACCACACCTGCACCGTCACTACTGGCGCAGTATGCACTTCCTTTGTCAGGATAGTTAGACCATTCTCCAGTACTGTCTTGCGGACATTTTCTGTCAGTGTTGAGGGCATTATTCTTTTTGCTAACAAGGTTGATTGATATTTTTCTTTGTTAGATATAGCAGCATGTTGGCTATGAACAGGTTGATCGCTCAACAAAAAAACCGCTACTAACCATAAGCTTAAAAGTAATAACGGCACGGGATATTTATAAAATCTGGAAAATCCGTACATGTATTTAGCAAATATATCTGTAAATTAAATTACATATTTGTTTTAGTGAGTGACCATAGTTTAATCGGGCAAAAAAATCTGTTACCTCGGTAACAATACAGAAAAACAATATATTAGCAATAAAGATAATAAAAAAGCTAAATTATGGGAGTTTTGCTAAAACCCGAATGAATTCCAGAGGTAAGCCATCAGTATCGGCGATGAAAGCCACTTCGTAAATGCGATCGCCTATTTGCTGTTGTGTCGGTTCTAAAAGTACTTTCAACGGTTGTAATTCTTCGATTTGACTCTCAGCCGCAGTTGATACACGTTCTTGTAAATTTGTCAACCAGCTAGGTAAATCTGGTGTAATCTCAGTTAAATCGAACGAGAGATGATAGTAGCCCACATAATGTTCGTCAGCAAAGGCATCTGGGGCTGGTTTTGGTTCGGGAATTTGGATCAGTTCAATTCTGCCGCCCAATCCTTCCATCCAGCAAGCTAAGGTGTAGCCTGTAGTAAAGCGTTCTGAGATTGTAAACCCTAAATGTTCGTAGAAAGCGATCGCTCGATGAATATTCGCAGTCCGAATAGAGGCGTGGTGCATAATTTGTCATTAGTCATTGGTCATTAGTCATTGGTCATTTGACTAATGACTAATGATCCTTACTCAAATAACCTGAAATAAGGGTAGCGCACGGGGACGCCAGGCTCTTTTTCCAAGTCAAAATTGATCACTTCCCAACAGGGATCTTCTGAGGTATCAGGGCTAAACTCGACTGGTAAGCCGTATAGTCGAGCCGCTGTAGCTTCCGGCTGTCCAGAACGCCAAGGCGTGCTGCGCTCTAAATAGCCACTCATCAATTCCTGATAGCGTCGAGCAATAATCACTCTTGTTGCTCGATAGCCTTGGGTATAGAGCTTGTCTAATGCTTCGTGAATTTCAAACCGAATACCATCGGGATGAGTATGCTGTCTATACCATTCATTATTCCACCTTCGCCAATGACGCCCCGATTGCAAATGGATTAATTCTCCATTTTTAGGATTAGCTTCAAACGCGCCATGACGCGGACACAAATAGGTATCTGTTAATGTCAGCGCCGGAATGGTCTGGCGACAATGGGGACACTGTATTTCAGGCCCAAACATTGGGTACTGCAAGCCTGGATTCATCATGAAGTGCATACAAACATAATTTTGTCTTCACCAGCACTAGTGTATTAGATTATACACTTCGGCTCCACCACTTTGGGATAATTGCTTACTGCTGCACAGACACGGAGTTGCGGCAGGAACATTGTTCACTAGTGTTTTCCTCACTGTAGAGGCTTGACGCTGTGATATCCTAGTTGTGCAACCAGCCTCAAAGGTTGGAGTTTCTCCAGTGTTCCTGGGTACCATATTCATATTCTATCGTGTCTACCGCTTCTTACTGGACATCTGTCGATTTTTCTCAAGCTGCCTTTATCGCAGCTAATGCTGTTGTTATGGGTTCGGTAAATATAGCAGCAGGGGTAAGCATTTGGTATGGAGCAGTCGTTAGAGGAGATGTGGAACGGATTGAAATTGGCGAATGCACAAATATTCAGGATGGTGCAATTTTACATGGCGATCCTGGTTTTCCGACAATTTTAGAAGATCATGTGACCGTCGGGCATCGCGCTGTGGTACATTCCGCTTACATTGAGCGTGGAAGTTTGATTGGCATAGGCGCAGTGATTTTAGATGGGGTACGAGTGGGCGCTGGTAGCATTATCGGTGCTGGCGCAGTCGTAACCAAGGATGTACCTCCCTTCTCCCTAGTTGTAGGCATTCCTGGCAAAGTGTTACGGCAAGTAACAGAGACAGAAGCCGCAGAACTTATTGAACACGCCCAACGTTACCAAAAGTTAGCTTTAGTTCATGCTGGCAAGGGTACTGATATCGGGTTTAGCAAGGCTTAGGGAGTGGGGATGAGGAGCAGGGGGAGCAGGGGGAGCAGGGGAGGCAGGGGAAGAAGAATTATTGCTCAATGCCCCATGCCCAATACCCAATACCCAATAATTTAAACATTCTTTACATTTGTATTTGGAAAAGTTGCCCACTTCAGCTAAAAATAAAAATGAGAGCAGTTGACAAAACTTTAATTTCTACTTAAAAGAGGGGTTCTAGATATGGATATCGATTACCGTATAGCGATCGTTTTAGCACCAGTTGTGATTGCTGCTAGTTGGGCAGTGTTTAATATTGGTGCTGCGGCTTTAAGACAAATTCAAGGCTTTTTGGATAGAGAAGCTTAAATACGGCTCAATAACATCGATCTTCAACCGACTGTTTCTCTTCACAGAGGCAGCCGGTTTTATTCATAATGATTAGGGCATTGGGCATTGGAAAATAATCAATACTTTTTTCCCCCTGCCTTCCCACTCCCCCACTCCCCACTCCCCCTGACTTGGATATCAATTCTGTAATACAACCCCTGCAACGCTTTGGTGTCCATCTGGGACTCGATCGCATTGTCAATCTATTGGCAATTCTCGGCAATCCCCATCACCAAGTTCCGGTAATTCATGTTGCTGGCACCAATGGCAAAGGTTCAGTCTGTGCCTATCTTTCCTCGGTACTCACTGAGGCTGGTTATCGTACAGGACGTTATACTTCCCCGCATTTAGTTGATTGGACGGAACGTATTTGTCTGAATGAACAGCCAATTTCTTCTGAAGAATTGAGCCAATTATTAGAAAAAGTGCAAGCGGTTATTGGTGCTGATGATGAGGAGATCCCCCCAACCCCCCTTAAAAAGGGGGGCTATTTTCCACCCTTAAAAACGGGGGCTAGGGGGGATCAAGCCTTATCGAAGAAGTATGGTAACCCGACTCAGTTTGAAGTAATTACCGCAGCGGCTTGGTTATATTTCGCCCAGCAGCAAGTGGATGTGGCTGTGGTAGAAGTCGGACTAGGAGGGCGCTTAGATGCTACAAATGTCTGCTCAGAACCTCTAGTTACTATTATCACTTCTATCAGCCGGGAACACTGGCAACAACTTGGCCCTACCGTTGCTGATATTGCTAGAGAAAAAGCTGGTATCCTGAAGCCTGGATGTCCCGTTGTGGTTGGTGTATTACCACCGGATGCAGAGAAAGTTGTGCGATCGCGTGCCTTAGAATTACAATGCCCGATTTTTACGCCTCAACCTGCCCGTCAAAAAGAACCAGGATGGGCAGAATATCAAAATATTCAAAATTCAAAGTTAATTAAATACCCTTTGCCCTTAGCTGGACAAATTCAATTAACTAATTCAGCTTTGGCTTTAGCCGCTTTAGAAATTCTCCAACAACAGGGTTGGCAGATTTCTGAAGAAGCCATAATTAACGGCATGGCAAAAACTAAATGGCCGGGGCGGATGCAATGGACTACCTGGAAAAACCATAAATTATTACTTGATGGTGCCCATAATACAGCCGCGGCCCAAGTTCTTCGCCAGTACGTCAATAGCTTAGACGCAGTTAACCATGAGCCAGTCAATTGGGTTATGGGAATGTTTTCCGATAAGGATCATGCTGATATTCTTGCTGCCCTGCTGCGGCCAGGCGATCGCCTTTTTTTAGTACCAATACCAGTAGAATCTTGGCCTGGTAGAACTTCCGCTGATTTAGACTACTTAGCAAACCTAGCTTACAGCCTCTGTCCAAAATTAAGCGATCGCCAAATCCATCCAGATTTATTCACAGCATTAGAAGCCGCAACCTCAACCGCTACCACAGACGATTTAATTGTTTTGTGTGGTTCCCTTTATTTAGTCGGCGATTTTTTGCGAAAAGGGAGTAGGGAGTAGGGAGTAGGGAGTAGGGAGTAGGGAGTAGGGAGTAGGGAGTGGGAGAGGTGGGGGAGATGAGGGGGACAAGGGGGACAAGGGGGACAAGGGAGAATTATTGAACAAGTTTCTTCCTTGTCTCCCCCCTCTTCCTTGTCTATTTCCCAATGCCCAATGCCCTATGCGCCATGTCCAATCCCCTAATTTATCTATTGTTCCACTCTTGCGCCGCATCCTCTACGGCTTTATCTACAGTCTTCTGGTCTAACATTGCTGCTTGCAAGTTCTCGTAAACTGCCTTTTGCAATTTCTTAAAATCCTTCAAAGTAGGGGTTAATATTTCAGCTTGTTGCAGTTGTTGGGCAGTGATAACTCGCGCTTTTTCAACTGTTGAAGCATTAGCTGGCACATCTTTAAAGTAGCTATCAGACAATGCCTTGACTGTAGAAGGTAGAACATTTGCAGCTTTAGCAAAGGCTAATTGATTTTCGTCATTGGTGACAAATAAAGCAAATTTCACAGCGCCGTCTGGTTGTTTGCTATCGCGGGGAATAACTATGTTCATCACCGCCACATTCTTCTTGCCTGTGTCACCAGTGAGTTGAGGTGCTATTTCTGAAGCTTGAGCAATTTTTGGGGCATTATTTGCGATCGTTTTCAGAAACTCTGGTCCAGAAGCTAGAAACGCAGTCTCTCCAGATTGGTATAAATCGATCGCGTGGCGATGTCCTTGCGTCAAAGCTTCTTTCGGAAGCAATCCTTTTTTATACAAGTCTACCCAATACTGAAACGCGGCCTTACCTTGTGTTGAATTAAACGCCGCTTTTCCCTCAGCATCTACTAGGGTGACACCCATTTGCACAAAAGATTCCAGCACTTCACCGGAATCTTGTGGTACAAAAGTCACAAAAAAGGCATATTTACCTGTCTTATCTTTAATTTGTTGGGCTGCCTGTGCCAATTCTGCGTAGGTTGCAGGTGATTTATTGATACCTGCCTGTTTTAATAAATCAGTGTTATAAATGGTTAGCCGTGTGGTGAGATACCAGGGAATCCCAAAACTCTTGCCATTCAGCGTGCTTGCTTTCCATATATTCGGTAGATAGGAGGAACGTACATCACTTGGGACTTTCGCATCTAAATCTAACCAGGCATTTCGTCCGGCAAGTTGGGAAGCAAAACCCGGATTGAGGTTAACTACATCAGGTGGCGTTTTTGCTGAGACAGCTGTTAAAATTTTGTTCTCCATCGCTGCCCAAGGTACATCGACCCAGTTAATCTTTATACCTGGATTTCGCGATTCAAAATTCACAATTAGGTTTTTGAAGTAGTCGCTAAATTGAGGTTGGAGTTGCATTGTCCAAAACTCAACAGTTGCCGTGCCTGAAGTAGCCTGTTTTGTGCCTGTACCAACATTACTTGTGCTGCAACTTACAATCCAACTGGTTAATAATCCCAGCAGTGTAAAAGCAACAAGTTGTTTAAATTTTCGCAATTGAATCATTTTCCCAGTATTTTTACGCTTGCTCAGTGTGAAAAGCTTAGATCAAAATTGTCGAAATTATAGGCTAAATAAATTACCTAGCACCAAGTCCATTTCTTAGTATCATTTAAATTTTCAATTTAGCAGTCCAGCGGGCACAAATGTGGTAAAAAGCTTCAATAGTCTGTTTGGCAAATCGAATAAAGGGGTCGGCATCGAACTTGCTCCCGAACGGGTAAATGTAGTTCAGCTACGCAAGCAGCGTCAAGGCTTGAAACTAGAAACCTTTACATCAGTACCAGTTCCCGAAGGTGTAGTTACTGATGGTCAAATCAACGACCCCGCAGCAATGGCGCAATTAATCCAGCAGGCGCTAGCTGAGAGTAAAATCAAAACTTCTCGCGTTGCCACCGGTGTACCAGGGCGAGATTCCATCGTTCGGATCATACCAGTGCCAGCAGAGTTAGATGACAAAG
This sequence comes from Nostoc sp. UHCC 0251, assembly GCF_034932245.1. Lineage (NCBI taxonomy): Bacteria > Bacillati > Cyanobacteriota > Cyanophyceae > Nostocales > Nostocaceae > Nostoc > Nostoc sp. UHCC 0251. The sequence goes on along the minus strand of NZ_JAYGHD010000006.1, from coordinate 42,726 downwards.
AACTGCGAGAAATGGTTCTCAACCATGAAGCAGGTTTATATTTACCCTATCCTCGTGAAGAAGCTGATGTAGATTACCAGAAACTTGGGTACTTTGTAGATGAAGATGGCATTGAAAAAGTACACGTACTCCTAGTTGCCACCCGCAAGGAGATAACGGATACCTACATCAGTACATTCGAGCAGGCAGGATTACAAATTGATGTTTTAGAAATTAACAGCTTTGCTCTAATTCGGACTATTCGCGAGCAACTGCGACAATTTGGGCCGCAAGAAGCAGCAGTACTAGTTGATATAGAGTTCGACAGTACAGAAATTGCCATCATCGTTAACGGAGTGCCACAATTTTCGCGCACAGTCCCAATTGGGACTTATCAAATGCAAACTGCCTTAGCAAGGGCAATGAGCTTACCCACATCACGAGATATGGAACTGTTACACGGAATGGTTATTCCCTCAACTCCCATAGATGGCGGAAAAACTGGTGTTACCGAAGTCAATCCTGGTATGGCAGCGATATTAAGAGTGTTGGCAGAACTAACAGATGAACTGCGCCGTTCCATAGATTTTTACCTGAATCAAAGTGAAAATTTGGAGGTAGCGCAAATTATATTAGCTGGGCCAGGTGGTGGACTCCAACAGCTAGATGAATTCTTTACCCAACGATTGAGCTTGCCAACTACCCAAATAGATCCTATAGGGGCTTTGTCTTTGGAAGTTGACACTGATAAATATCCACAAGTGCAACGCTCTGGATTGGCGATTGTACTTGGACTAGGAATGCGGGAGGTGTAACAAAATGTACAGCCTAGACGTTAACTTTCTAAAAGACCGCCCAGCATACCACAAAAAGCCTGAAAACAAGGGAGGAATAGCCCTAAAGTTTCCTACGGGGGATTTGACACTACTGTATGCGGGAGTTGCAGTAGGTGTAGGTCTTCCAGCTTTATTGGGAGTTGGTTTGTGGTTTTTGCAAGGGAAGATTGTTGAATTAGAGGGAACAATAGCACAACTAGAGCAAGAAGGCCAAAGGTTAGATACAGAAATAGGAAATATTAACAAAATCAAAGCCGAAACGAGTGCAATTAAAGGGGAAACCCAAGCCTTAGTCACTGTATTTGACCAAATTCGACCTTGGTCAGCAATGCTGCAAGATTTGCGCGATCGCATCCCAGCGACAGTACAAATCGAGACCATCAAACAAATCCCGCCTATTGCCGCAACGCCAGGTCAGCCATCCAACAATCCTGCTGGGGGATTAGAAATAAGTGGATTGGCTCGTTCTTTTAACGATGTCAATGATTTCTTATTGATTTTACAACAGTCTCAGTTCTTGAAGTCTACAGAAAGCAGAATTCTGACAGCAGCATTAGTAGATGCTCCCTTAAGTCCTGGTGTAGGTCAATCTAGCAATGGTGTAATAATTAAGCCACCCCAAGTAGTTAAATACACTATTCAATCGAGTATGAACGATGTTCCAGCTTCGGAATTAATCCGGGAGTTGGAAAAAAAAGGCACAGTGGGTTTAGTAGCTCGAATTCGTAGTATGCAACAAACAGGAGTCATTTCAAAATGACGCTGAGTGATGATTTAAATTTTGCCGAACATGGTGGTGAATTCGATTCGGCAACGCCAGCCCACCCCGTGGTATTTGGTATTGCCTTCACACCAAAAATCATTGGGATCTTGGTAGGGGTAATTGGTTTAGCAGGAGCAGGTTATATATTTTTAAACCTGCTGATGCCAGCTTGGGAAAGCTATCAGCAACAGCAAGCAAAAAGCACTGAACTGCAAGGGCAAATCGAGCAAAAAAAAGCCAGTATCAAACAGATTGGCAAAGTTAAAGACGAGCTAGCACAGGCAAAACAGCAAAAAGTTCAGGTTTTAGGTTTATTTGCTAATGAAAAAACCTTGGATACATTGCTGTTGGATCTGAACCGCTTAATTGAGTCTGGTAGTACTCCAACTTCGATGAATGTAGTGAGAGCCAAACTCAAGAGATTTGTGCCAGTTTCCCAAAAACCAGAACCGATTACCGATGGAAGTCTAGGAATACTAGTTAACGGTAAGCTGCAACGCAGCAGTATCAATGCCGAAATTTCTGGAACTTATGAGCAAACACAATCGATAATGCGTAACATCGAGCGTTTACAGCCTTTGTTAATAGTTAAAGATTATCAAGCAAATTTGGCTCCAGTAGAGGCAAGATCCCCGTCAGATAAAACGCCTATGCGGGTAGGCCCAGCAGCGATTAATACATCATTCCAGTTACAGGTATTGATGCCACTTAGTGCAGAAGAAGTAGCCGCGGCAGCAGCTAAAAATGCTCCGAAAAAATAATAGTGAAGAGTTGTAAGTCGAGGCGAATAGCCAAGGCGAATAGCCAAGGCGAATAGAATTCGCGGCTACACAAACATAGACGCTTTGCAGCTTCCCGCAGGGTAGTCCGCCTCCGCGGACTAAGAAGAAATTGAGGGTTTAGACCCACGTTCACCCTTGGCATTTCCGCAGGATAGGTGGGTAAAGTCTCGTGTAGACGCGGTTTATAACCGCCGATTTAACTACTCAAAATTGTTGGTAAACAAGGTTTTATTAGGTGAGGAATGAACTGTGAAACAACTTCACGGTAATAGTTTTATATTAGGTACCGCCGCTTTTGTATTTTTGGCAGCTCAACCAGTTTGGGCACAAATTAGTCAAATTACTGATGTACAGTTAAAGCCAGTTGCTGGTGGAATTAGTGTTGCTTTGAAAACTTCTTCAGGGTCGCGCCCCCAAGTTTTCACCACAAAAAGAGGCAAGGTTTTAGTTGCAGATATTATCAATACTCAATTACGATTACCACAAGGTAATAGCTTTCGTCAAGATAGCCCAGCACCAGGAATTGCCTCCGTTGAGGTTAATCAGCTTGATGCCAATAGCATCCGGGTGACGGTAACTGGCAGCAACAACGCACCTGGCAGTCAACCCGTGGTGCGATCGCCAAATGGAATTACACTCAGCTTTAGCCCATCTACTGGCACTACAGCATCAGCACCAACGCCAACAGCGCCAACAGCGCCAACAGCCACAGCACCGCCGGCTTCTACTCCAGCCCAACCTGGTCAAAAGCCAGATGTTCTCGTTCCTAACCCGGAAGTCACCATTGACGGACAACCTGCACAAGCTGCTGGGCCAGGTCAACCTCTGAGTCAGGCTCCACCTTTCTTACCTAGAGCCGTCGCGCCACCTGTGGGAGATATTGCTATTTCCGCTACCGATGCTTCTCCTAGCACGATTGATTTAGGAACTCAGGAACGTGTACCCCGTTTAGTACTGCGAGATGCGCCAGTGCGTGAGGTTTTGTCATTGCTTGCCCGTGCTGCTAGTTTGAACCTGGCTTATATCGGAGGTGAGCAAGCTGCTGGAGGTCAAGGTGGTGCTGCTAATGCACCAGCAAGCTCTCAAACTATTTCCCTAGATATCGAAAATGAGCCAGTGCAAGATGTGTTTAACTACGTTTTACGCTTGAGTGGTTTAGAAGCGAATCGTAGTGGTCGCACGGTCTTTGTAGGGCCTAAATTACCTAATGCAACGCGTGACATGGTTATGCGTAACCTGCGACTCAATCAGGTGACAGTCGGAACCGCTTTGAACTTTTTGGTTGGCTTAGGAGCAGAAAGCGCCGTCAGCCGTGAACGACAAGTTACCAGTGTTAGTGCCGTAGCCGTGGGTACTGCGGCTGCTCCCATCACCCAAACTCAGACGACCACAGAAACCAGACTCGAAACTCAACGCGCTGACTTTAAAGACTCTAACCCATTACTGAGAGGTTTACAGGCATTAGGAGATGAGCGCACAAATTCGCTCACCTTAATTGGCCCTCCTAGACTCATTGAGATTGCAATGGCTCAACTAACTCAGCTTGATATCCGCCGTCGTCAAGTGGTAGTTAACGTCAAGATTATCGATGTCAACCTCTTGAATACCCAGGGCTACAACACCAGCTTCTCTTTTGGGGTTGGTAACAACTACTTTAGCAATGATGGTGGTGTCGCATCTCTGAATTTTGGCGGTTCCAGACCAGCTACTAGTGCTGAAGTGAGAAATAGCTTGACTAGGACACCAGTCATCGAGAATGTAACTAACGCTCTTGCATCACCATACACTTTTACCAGAAGTCTTCTTGCTGGTTTGCAAGCTCAGGTTACAAATGGCAATGCCAAGATTTTGACCGATCCAACCTTAATTGTGCAAGAAGGTCAGCAGGCTCTGGTCAACCTGACTCAAGAAGTAGTGGGAAATATAACTCTCGAAACAACGGATACTTCTGGTGGTTCTAGAACAGAAAGAACAATTGAGAAACAAAAAGTTGGCTTAACCTTGAGTGTAAAAATTGAGCGGATTGACGATAATGGGTTCGTTTCTCTATCAGTTGCTCCTACTGTCAGCGCTCCTTCAGGCTCAGAAGACACAGGAAGTGGAAATATTATTTTAGTGTCTGAGCGCTCCCTCACTTCTGGCTTAATTCGCTTACGAGATGGTCAGACACTAATCCTGAGTGGCATCATTCAAGACCAAGATCGGACAAGTATCTCCAAGGTTCCTATTTTAGGTGATCTTCCACTTATTGGTTCGCTGTTTAGAAGTACAAACAGAAATAATCAGCGCAATGAAGTGATTGTATTGCTCACACCTCAAATCATGGACGACTCTGAAAACTCCTCCTACGGCTATAACTACAATCCCAGCCCAGATGTGCGGCAAATCCTTGAGCGTCGGGGGTTAAAAGTTCCGGCGAGGTAACAAAGATAACAAGCAAGTGAGTCACCCCTGGCTTCAATCTTCCTCTGTTACTGCCAAGCAGTTCATAGATAAATCCTAACCATTCTAAGAGGATGTTTGAAAAGTTGTTTGTGATGTATCAAAGACTTATATATCCTCCTAAGTCCCCCTTTTTAAGAGGGACTTTGATTTTTTTCCCTTAAAAGGGTTATGGTGTAAACACAACTTGAAAAAGCTTGGTTTCCTATTCTTTTATCGCTCCTATGCAGAGTATAAAAATGGCTGATTAATATCTGCTGCTTACAGTCAGATATTAAGTCAGAGTCTCAATGAATGAGAACGCAAATTGAGAACTTAAGTTAGAGATTTTTCGCACTATATCCAAGGCTAGAACCTAGCTCTATAACTGTCTCTCCAGGCTGAAAGTTTGCCCACTCAAATAATTTCTTGGTAGCTATTCTTGCACCAGGATGCAGATATTTTTTACCCGCTGCTGCTAAAACTTCGTGTCCGGTAGCTGTTTGGAAATTGAGGATAGTGTTGGTCATCTCTGCGACCTTCTAAACTTGTCTTACCCTCAAATTCTCAGGAATTTATGATATTGTCTCTGAGGTAGCTCATAGAAACAGTATTACTTTGCTTTCCACTCGTGATCAAGCATAGCGTAAAGAAAATTGTCGTACCATCTGCCTTTAATTAACTCTTTTTCCCGCAGATGACCTTCACAACGCATACCAATTTTTTCTAATACCCTTACAGAAGCAACATTCTCTGCAACACACCAAGACCAGATACGATGCATTCCCAGTTCTTCAAAGCCAAACTTTAAAATGGCCTGTGCTGCTTCTGTTGCATAACCTTGTCCCCAATACTGAGCGTTCAATTCATAGCCGATGTTTGCTTCCCGCAGTTCAGAATCGTTGACACGGATGCCACAATTGCCAATAAGCCGATTTTCTTCTTTCAGGACAACAGCTAACTGAAATTTTGTTCTTGGTTGCTCTTTTTGCTGGTCAATAAACATCTGTACAAATTCGCAAACATCCTTCTGTGTGCGATGTGTCCAATAGCTATAACGCAAGTACAAAGGATCAGATTGATAGGCAAAAACCGCTTGCCAATCTGCCTCTACAAAGTCACGCATTAGCAAGCGGTGTGTTTCTAAGATCATGTCTTTTCTTTATCAGCCTAGTACAGGCAATCTAGGAATTTAGCTTTTACATTTTGCACCTTGAGGGGTAGCATCGGGATAATAGGTAATGATCGCTTTTTCTTTACTGACAAAAACTGTAGGAAAGGATTTACCTGTTTCTTGGTCACGTACATTATAAATACACGCTCCCTCATTATTACCTTGGAGCTTAAATACTTTCGTGGTATCTAAAAGTATTTCTTCGGCATTGCTGAGGTAGCCATAGCCTTTGATGACATCTGTTACTGTCCGATTTTTCTGCTTAATCACTACACCCATTGTATAAATTACATTAGGAATAACTTCCTCTCGTCCTTGATTATTTGGCAACCGTCCGCCTATTCCTTCATTTTGTAACTGTAAATATCTGCCGTAAAAATGTAAGCCACCTATATCATTGGCGTTATATATTTCACCACAAAATATATGCTCAAACCCTCGGCGTTGAAACCAAATATTCGTTAAATCTTCGAGGAATTGTGCTTTATTCTTACGTCCTGGACGCAGTTCACCGCCGCTAGCTTGCTGAAGTTTCTGCAAGACATCTGGGTAATAAGACAATAACTGTTTAAAATTATTAGAACTCACTCTTGTACCAATAGGGCCACAGAGTTTTAATACAGCCTTGTCAAAAGGATTTAGCTGCGGTGGAGGTGGTGTAATATCTACCGGTCGCCCTGCGGGGAAACGAACAGGAACCGGGTTATCTACATCATCAAAAAACGGCAGAAGTTGCGTATTTGGCTGAGGCTGCGCCTTCACTGAATTTTGCCAGCAAAATGAGGAAACCAGTAGCAAAAAAGCAAACAAATTTACCATCTGCTTTGACCTATTGGTTAGAGAATTTAGCTGCATAAATTTTAGATTTATTACTTAGATGGCAATACTATACAAAGTTTAATTTAAGGGAAAGTATACTTTATAAAAAACCCGGTTTTTTTTAATAAACCGGGTTTATGAAGTTATTTACAAGTCTGTTGATTTGGAATTTTAAATTGTTGATTACGCTGTCTTAAACTAACTAAACATGGTGCGTAAATCTTTGAAAACTGCCACTAAATCTACATCAGCTAATGGAATGATTAAGTTGCCTGATCAATTTTTTGTACTTCATCATCAGAGAGTTTCAGATTGATAGCTTGTGCTGAGTCTTCAATGCTAGAAACCTTGCTAGCACCAGGAATTGGCAAAATAGCAGGTGACTTGGAACGCAACCACGCCAGCACAATATTATATACTGACACGCTTTTTTCTTTAGCTAACTTAGCGATCGCAGGGATATCTTGCAAGCCCTGATGACGACGCCTACCACCAAAGGGACTCCAAGGTAAAAAAGTCAATCCTTGCTGTTCGCAATATTTTAATACGCCGTCATTTTCTGGCTGTCGTTGCCAAGGGCTGTATTGATTCTGGACTGAGACAATATCCACCACATCCCGCGCCCGCTTAATTTGTTCAACAGAAAAGTTAGAAACTCCCACAAACCGAATCAAACCAGCCTCTACTGCTTCTTTAACTGGCGCAAGGGATTCTTCAATGGTGTAATTAGTATCGGGAGAATGATATTGCCAAACATCGATGGGTTTAGCACCACCTAACGCCTCAAAGCTAACTCGAATTGTTTGGCGTAAATGTTCTGGGTTGCCGTTGCTTGTCCAGTTTCCATCGGGACGCATCAACCCACCCTTAGTTGCCACAATTACTTGGCCAACATCGCCTTTGTAACTAGTAAGTGCCTTGTGAATTAGTCGCTCGTTGTGATGCTTATCGGACTCATCTTTGCAGTAAGAATCGGCAGTGTCAATAAATGTAATACCCAGATCCAAAGCTCGATAAATAACTTGGATTGACTCTGATTCGGAAGGGCGATTAGAAATTGACATGGGCATACCACCCAAACCGATCGCACTCACAAAGATGCCAGTTTTTCCTAGCTGTTTAGTTTCCATGCTTCTAGCTATAGCTTTCTGCCCCAATTATCTATCAGTTAGCCAAAGCTTTTGTAGCTATTCATCATAAATCCTCCCTGGTACTTAGATTTAGTGAGCGGTGAACGGGCTACCAAGGGAATACTCTACTCAGGGTTTAAGTATTCTATACACAGGCACTGATGAAAATTGTCGAGGAAACCCGTACCAGATTGCAGCTAAAGCATCGACCACTCAGAGATTGGCTTACTGGGTGGTGTATTCTTACTTTATGCTTAAGCTTTTTGATTTACTGCTTATTTTTTGAGTTTGCTTCAGTTAAACTAACTTGCGATCGCCTCCCATCAAACCAAATTAATTGTGAGTTGAGGCGGTTCACTTTGGTGGGAAGTATGGAGAAACTTAAAATGTTTGATCCGCAGGAAGCATACATTCTTACAAAGACTCATAGCAAAGGGGGGAAAACCTATCAAGTTGTGATTGTGACTCCATTTCGATACTTTGCTCTTTTATCCCATGTTAGCTATCAAGATAATCAGGAAATTACCTTTAAAATTAACGATTTTATTAAATCTGGGCAAACTTCCCTATTCGTGCAGCAAAATCAGCACAATTATTTATTTTTCTTAAGTTTATTTTTATTGATTATGATAGCGATCGCGACTTTTTTTGCCACATCACCTATAACTACCTGTACCTTCTATAAGAGTATCGATAAGGTATTTATCGAACGTAAAAGCCTGCGTGTAAACCAAGTTATTGAACATCCACTAGAAAATATCCTGCGTTTTGATATCCAAGAAAAGCAATTTAAATACTCCAAGCTTTATCGGGCTGTAATTGTGCTGAAATTCTTCAAGGAAATTCCAATTAACCCACAATATACTGATGAAAGAAGCATCCGATATGCAGTTTCTAGGATACACTCATTCTTAAAGTTTTAACCAAAACTACCCACAGGATAGCCTGTTGACCTAAATTTTTTGGCATTAAGTTCGCGCAGGTTATAGTCCAATAGGCTTGGGTTATTTTTGGCCCTCAACCCATGCCAGTCGATTCCCAGACGCTCTAAAAAGGGTGGTTGGGGAGAATCTTAAATCTTAACTGACCTGTCTTGGGTTATAGCTGCGACTTCAGTATCGTGGGATCGTTTTGCTCGTTAACACAACCTAGTCAACTACAAATACCCACTTTGTCAGTTTGTTTAATTAAGCTATGTTTGATAAATAAAATAAGTAGCCTAAATAATCGGCTGTTATTCCACACTTGACATAAAGCATAGTGAGTGCTAAAAGACGACTGCCAGAAACCACTGCCCATGTCAGAATTACCCGCCAATCCTGGCAACACGGCTTCCTTGAGGGTGAAGTGAGTGCCGGTGAGTTTGAGTGGCATTTTCAGTGGCATTTTCGCCGGGGAGAACTTGCCGTCAAGCCTTCCCAAGGCCGCGCCTTAATCAAAGAACCCCTTGGTCGATTCTTGGAGCAACAAGATTACCAGCTAGAGCCTGGAGGAGATTATGCTTTTACTATTCGGGCGGAACTTTAAAAGTTAAGAGAGACGTGATTAATCGCGTCTGTACAGGAGTTAGGAGTTAATGACCTAATTCCTTACTCCTGACTGCTGAGTGCTGATTGAGTGAGGCGATTTAAGTATCTTTCGATTAAGAGGATGGCAACAATGTCATCTATCGGTCTTGGTGGCTGTCGCAGACCTTGTGGCAATAGCTTTGTTAGCCCCTGGGGCGGAAACATTTGCCAATAGCGATCGCGTGCTTCTAAGGTTGTGTAGCGCTCATCCACTAAAATAATACTCAGAGGTTCTGTCAATTCCTGATATAACTGCTGCCTCCACTGCTTGGCTGTAGTTTGGTCGCCCATTACCATTAAGGAGATAGGAAACTTTTGACGCAGTGTCTCAATGGTAGCGATCGCCTCTTTTGCTAGCACGACCTGATGATAATACAGTTGCCGATCCAGCCCCATTACCGCTAAACCACACTTATCTCGACCTGGATCAAACCCTAATATGACTGGTTGCGTTGCTGAAAATTCACTGGAAGTCATAAGAAATTCAAAATTCAAAATTAAGAATTAGAAATTAAGAAATACAATCACAGCAACTATTTTGGCTGCTGTTCAATATCTTTAAATCTTACTAATAACAGTGTGCAAATACTTTTTTAAGTACTAAAGATAATTTGTCCGTTGACTATTGCCACTAATTTGACTCTCAATGGCCCGGCTGTATAAGTGTCCTCTGCTGCGATCGCTTTGATTTCCAATGGTTGATTGTACTGTCTTAATTGGTTGACAAAGCGCAGAAAAGTACCGTCTACTTGGACATTTTCGATAATTCCGGCGTTACGGGCCCGAAATTGAGAAGCAGAAATCAGTATTTCCAGCCGTTGCTGTAACTGATAGGATGTCATGGTTTTGGAATCGGTAGTAGTTGTGGCCAGCACTGCGCCTTCCGAAAAAACCAATTCATTCCGAGCTGTATCGGCGAAAAACTCTATCTGTTTTTCTCCCCTGACATAATTACCAGCAGAAAAAATTCGCACCACGTATTCTTGACCATCCTCAATCTGCTTACTCAATTTTTCAACCCTCTCCTGGGTGAAGCGTAGTAGCTCTGCATTTGCAGGATTTGCGCCAGGCTCACTTAATTCGAGGTTGGCATTGCGGTTAGCTTCTTGTAAAAGTTGTTCCACTGCCTGACGAGCAGCAGTAGGTTGCGTAACACGAACTACACCCGCGGCCAGAACTTGACCGCGAACTAAGGCCAGCTTACCTAGACGCAGGTCGCGGTAGGACTGATAATATTTTTCTAACCTTGCAACTTCAAGTTCTAGTTGCTGCTGTTGTGCTTCTAATTCTTTGAGGCGCGATTCCCGTTTGGCAATCACTTTCTCTCGCGCTGCAACTTCTACATTACGCTTTTGAATCAGTTGATCTAGTTGGGCGATTTTGCGATCGCGTTGTTCTACGGCTTCTTGACGGTTAGCAAGTTCGCGATCGCGTTTTTCAATTGCTGTTTTGGCTTCGTCAATAGCTTTTTTAGCTTCAGCGTACAATCGTTGACGTTCTGTCTTCAGTTGCTCAACTGCCGCTTGTAGCTCTTTTCTCTGATTGTAAACGCTTTGCAATTCAGCTATAGCTTTTTGGTACTGACTTACAACTTGTCCTAGCTGACCTTGAGTGCGTTGGAGTTGAGTTTGAGTTTGGGCTTGTTGACTAATGGTGCGGTTCAACTGAGCTTGTGTTTGGAGTTGTTTGGCATTGGCCGCTTGCAAAGATTTATTAATTGCCTGCAAGTCTTGTTGTGCTTTTGCTTGGGCAATTCTTGCTTGGTTTAGCTCGCTTTCTACCTGGCTTTTTTGAGTTTCTGCGGTTTTTAACTGTTCCCGCTTCTGTCTGAGGTCTGTTTGAATATCCTCTAACTCAAAGACTCCTTTTCGCAAGCCTTCGTCGGCAGCGAATAAAATTCCTAAGGTTGATGCTGAAATCAAACCGCCCGTAAAAATAGTTACCACTACAGCAGTATTTTTCGGACGAAGGTTAAAAAGTGAGAGGCGGGCTTTGCCAACTCGTGTGCCGATGCGATCGCCCACGGTTGCAATTACGCCTCCCAAGATTAAAATTGCTGCGATGAGGATGTATCCGGTGGTCATCTTTAGCTACCGAAATCCTTCCAGATACAGCCTACTACTTTTAAGCATTGTCTGGAAAGAAGTGGAAATTGGCAATAGCTGAAATTACTCAATTTTAGATTTACCTCTAGCTATTAGTGTCATTTTTGAAAATAGAACACGTGCCGATTCCCCTTTTTCCAATTGCATTTATGTGAATTGCCTACTTAAGGTAACAGGTTTATGCACAGTAATCTTCTTTTTGTGAATAGAAATCATCTTTTTCTCACGCAAATCCCCTAGTAGCCTAGTAACGGTAACACGAGTTGAACCAATTGCTTCTGCGATCGCTTGATGAGATAACTTCAGATCAATTGTGATTCCATCTGCACAAGGAACACCAAAATCCCGACAAAGAATTAGCAAAAAACTCACCAACCTAGAACCCATATCTCGGTGGGCGAGAGTTTCAATCATCATCTCTGTTTGTAAAATCCGCGAAGACAGACCTCGCAGCATTAACATTGATAATTCTGGATTTTCCTTAAGTGCTACCTCCACCTGTTCAATTGGTGCTGACAGTAATTCCGCAGGCGTAAATGCAACCGCGTGGTAAAACCGATCCGATTTATTTCCTGTCAGCAATGACAATACACCAAAAACACTATTTTCCCGCAGCAACGCTACCGTTATTTCCTCTCCTGCCTCGTACACCCTGGAAAGTTTAACAGCACCTTTCAAAAGAAAATAAACTCGTTCGGCAGGATCGCCAGGAAAAAAGATCGTTTTATTGCGTTCAAACGTTTCCACAACTGGCGGAAACGCCCCGGTCGCCATCTGACGAAAAACATTTGCTAGGGCTTTATCTTGTGTCACGATCATCTCCCTTCCCCTACCCAATGCCGGAAAAACAAAAACTGATTACCTAAGAATACACCCGAAAAATGAATATAGCACCGTCAACCTTTCTGTACTTTCCTATACTCAAACCAATCTCTTCATAACTCTTTGTTTATTATGATACATAATTGTTGATCCTTTCAGCTACTAATTGTTGATAAGTAGTTCCAATAGCTTTATTTAAAAGGTTTTTTAAAGAACAAATAAAGATATCTTGAGAAAATCTTTAGGAAAAATCAATAATTTTGTCTTAGCAAACACCCTTATCAATATTCATTTTTGCAAATCCTGTATAAAACAAAGACAAAAGGTGGCTCAGATTCTAGTATGCTCCTAATGATCGATCGCATTAACAATTTCTATGCTAAATCTGACTGGAAAAAATGCCCTTGTTACAGGTATTGCCAATAACCGCTCGATCGCCTGGGGCATCGCCCAACAGCTGCATAAAGCCGGAGCAAACCTGGGTATTACCTACCTACCGGATGAACGCGGCAAGATGGAGAAAAAAGTTGCGGAGTTGGTAGAACCCCTCAACCCCAGCTTATTTCTTCCCTGTAATGTCCAAAATGATGAACAGATTCAATCTACCTTTGACACAATCCGTAATCAGTGGGGAAAGCTAGACATCCTCATCCATTGTTTGGCCTTTGCCAGCAAAGACGATTTGAGTGGAGATTTTAGCGGGACTTCTCGTTCTGGCTTCAACACCGCCTTAGAAATTAGTACCTACTCGCTGGTGCAGTTAAGTGGTGCAGCTAAACCTTTGATGACTGAGGGAGGTAGTATCGTCACCCTCACATATTTAGGCGGTGTCAGAGCAATCCCTAACTATAATGTCATGGGAGTTGCCAAGGCGGGATTAGAAATGAGTGTGCGTTACCTAGCCGCTGAACTAGGGCCGCAAAATATCCGCGTGAATGCCATCTCCGCAGGCCCCATCCGTACTTTGGCATCTTCAGCGGTGGGTGGGATTTTGGATATGATTCATCATGTAGAAGAAGTAGCTCCCCTACGACGCACCGTCACTCAACTAGAAGTGGGTAACACTGCGGCTTTCTTGTGTAGTGATTTGTCCAGTGGTATTACCGGACAAATTCTATATGTAGATGCAGGATATGAAATCATGGGAATGTAAGATAATTTGGGGAGTGGGGAATAGGGAGTGGGGAGTAAGTGAAGAATTCTTCTTACCCATTCCCCATTCTCCATTCTCCATTCCCAATTCCCTATGCAAACAACCAATCGTCAAATTAATTCAAGCTACGACCAGTTAAATACAACCCCTCGGATTGCCACTGTTCACCGCACCACTGGTGAAACTGATGTGCAAGTTACGATCAACTTAGATGGTAGAGGAACTTGCACAGCAGCAACAGGTGTTCCGTTTTTAGATCACATGTTGCATCAAATTGCCTCCCACGGGCTGATTGATATAAATGTCCAAGCCAAGGGAGACTGGGAAATTGATGACCATCACACCAACGAAGATGTAGGTATTACCTTAGGGCAAGCTTTTAACCAAGCACTAGGAGACAGAAAAGGGATTGTCCGCTTTGGTAATTTTCTTGCGCCACTGGATGAAGCCTTAGTTCAGGTAGCGTTAGACTTTTCTGGACGTCCTCACCTCAGCTACGGCTTGCAAATCCCTACCCAGCGTGTAGGAACCTATGACACCCAACTAGTACGCGAATTTTTTGTGGCAATCGTGAACCATAGCCAAATGACACTTCACATTCGGCAATTGGATGGCATTAATTCCCATCACATTATTGAAGCAACATTTAAAGCCTTTGCAAGAGCAACACGGCTGGCGGTGGAAATTGACCCTCGTCGTGCTGGTCTAATTCCCAGTTCTAAAGGCGTTCTATGAAAGGAGTCAAATTGGATATTGGGCATTGGGCATGGGGCATTGGGCATTGGGCATTGGCAAGAAGACTTAGGGACAAGGAGAATTGGGGACAAGGGGAAAGATTTGTTGCAAGTCCCCTTGTCTCTTTATTCCCCATTCCCCATTCCCCATTCCCCATTCCCCATTCCCCATTCCCCAGTCCCCAGTCCCCAATTCCCATTCCCCATTCCCCGATAATTGACACACTGCTCAGTGATGGTTATTATCAGCCTACTGGGTAACTTGTAATTAATACCAAGCTGGTAATTAGTAATTGAACCGAGATGAAGTCTGTTGCAGATGACCCTGATTCTCAACTTAATACGACTGACACTGCGCCAGTAGTCCTGACTTCTGAGTTACGAAAAGTCTATCGCACTGGTTTTTGGCTAAATCAAAAAGTCGTATCTCTCAAAAACTGTTCTTTAACAGTTTATAAAGGCGAAACCTTTGGGTTGTTGGGGCCAAACGGTGCTGGGAAAACCACCCTGTTAAAATTATTGCTGGGAATTATTCGTCCTAGCTCTGGACGAGGATTATTATTGGGTGAGCCACTAGGCGATCGCACTATCAAGCAACATATTGGTTATCTGCCGGAAAATCCCTATTTATATGACTATCTCACTGGCTGGGAATTTTTGCAGCTAGCCGCTGGGCTATTCCAAATTCCCAAAAGTACACAACGCCAACGCATTCCCCAACTGCTGGAATTAGTGGGTCTATCCCAAGCTGATGCCCGCAAAAAGCTGCTGCGTCGCTATTCTAAAGGAATGCTACAGCGTGTCGGTATGGCACAGGCACTAATTAACGAGCCAGATTTGGTTTTTCTGGATGAACCGATGTCTGGTCTTGACCCAGTGGGACGCTACCAAATGCGGGAAATTATTTTGGCACTAAAAGCCGCCGGAAAAACGATTTTTTTTAACAGCCACGTTCTTAGTGAAGTAGAACAGATTTGCGATCGCATTGCTATCCTCGCTCAAGGTGAATTAATTTGCTCTGGTTCCCTGAATGAACTCTTAGGTAAAAACGACACATATCATGTAAAAGGTCAAGGTGGTGACTGGGAAATTCTCAAAAAATGGATACCCACTCTCAGATTTGAACCTGATGGTTCCTGGCAGGGCACACTACAAGACGATTACTATGATTTTCTCGCTAGTCTTCGTCTCATGGAGGGTAAAATTATTGCCATGAACTTGTCGCGTTACTCCCTAGAAGAGTTTTTTATTCAACAAATTGAACAGAAAAATAACTCGCTTAATTAATCTTGTTGCCAAATAGGAAGTTTTGGGTAGGCTTGAGAAACTAAACCCATAATTTATGGCTTTTTGAGTTTATCTTTCTCAAACCAAGCTACAAAAAATCAAATTCCAATCTCTTTTTAGGGTTATTTGTATTTATTTAATGAAATTGTTCAGAATTTGGTTAGTTCAAGCAGATTTAAATTCACGGTTTAAATGTCGTAAAATTGACTTTGGCAAGAAAATTTTATTCGTAAGTACTTTATTGGTTAACAATAATTTCTTGTATAAACTGTGTTTATTTGCATAATACCAATTCTGTATGAAGATGCACATAATCAGTCCCCCCTTGTGAAGGGGGGACGGCGTAGCCGGGGGGTAAATATATGCAGCTTCACAAAGAAACGGTATAAGTCCTAATATTTTTTGATAACTCTTATATTCAAGTTGGGTGAACTTTAGATTAACTTCACTAAAAATTCAAATTCAATAGATAAATTTACTCCGGAAAATGACACTTTTCGAGGAAAATAAGAGTGTCGGGGAACTTGAATACTTAGGTATAGTCAAAATAAAAATGTTAAGACAGTACTTTATTGATCGTAGTTTCAGAGTCTCAGGTAAATATGCTTAACACAACTTTGTTTAAATTCCTAACTCAGCCAGTTGTGGGTGTGGCTTTGTTAACTGCTGTCAATGCCGTTGTGCCATCTGTCAGTCTAGCTCAGGGACAACCACTACCACCAACAACACAAACACCAAGTACACAAACACAATTAGATACTAATTATTCATTAGGAGGCGGCGATCGCATCCGTGTAAATGTATTTGAAGTACCTGAATATACAGGCGAATATCAAATTCCCCCAGGTGGAGCAATCAACTTACCTTTAATTGGCAGTGTGTCAGTCCTCGGTCTAACAACTGAACAGGCTGCTGACGAAATTGCCAGAAGATATGCTCGCTTCCTCAAACGTCCTTTAATATCAGTCAATTTGTTATCGCCTCGTCCGATAAATGTTTCCGTTGCTGGAGAGGTAACACGTCCAGGAGCTTATACCCTGAACTTGAGCGGAGGCGCGGGAGACAATCCAGGCGTACAATATCCCACTGTACTAGCCGCATTGACAACAGCGCAGGGTGTAACCCTGGCTGCGGATGTTACTCAAGTTCAATTACGGCGTAAAGTAGGACGCTCCTCAGAGCAAACCGTCACCGTCAATTTGAAGGAATTCATCCAAACAGGCAGGTTATCACAGGATATTACCTTGCGAGATGGAGATACCATCGTTGTGCCAACAGCAACCACCTTCAACGTGGCAGAATCTCGCAATATATTTGCATCCAACTTTGCCGCCAGCCAAACCACACCTCGCACGGTAACAATTATTGGTGAAGTTAACCGTCCCGGTTCGTATCTTGTCACCCCAGCCAGCACAGATGCACAGGGGGGCGCAGCCGCTAACAGTGGTACTACCACTCCCAATGGTTTACCAAATGTGACACGAGTTATTCAACTGGCTGGGGGAGTTACAGCACAGGCTGATGTTCGTAATCTCAAGCTACGCCGACCTACAAGAACTGGCTCAGAACAAGCTATAGATATCAATCTTTGGCAATTATTGCAGAGTGGTGATGCCAATCAAGACATTATTGTGCAAGACGGAGATACGATTGTTATTCCGACGGCAACTGAAATCAACCCCGCAGAAGCCACTCAATTAGCTACCACTACTTTATCTCCTGCACGCATTCAAGTTGGTGTGGTAGGCGAAGTTAAAAAGCCAGGGTTAACAGACGTTCAGCCGAATAGCTCTTTAAATCAAGCTATACTCGCTGCTGGAGGCTTTAATGATGCGAGAGCTAGTAGTAGTGCTGTTGATTTGATTCGCCTCAACCCTAATGGTTCTGTCACGAAACGTATAGTAAAAGTGGATTTCTCCGCTGGGATTAATGAGCAAACTAATCCTATACTCCGTAATAATGATGTTGTGGTAGTTAACCGATCTGGTATAGCTAAAACTGGCGATACCACAAACACTATAACTGGACCTTTGGGTGTTATTTTTAATATTCTGAGGTTGTTCGGAATCTAGTTTAAAAGACGGGTGTAAATAGGGGACGTTGCTTAACCCTCTTCGTCCCCAAAATTGCATTATGTATAGATCAAGGCTTAATAGTTAAGAGTTAACATAGCTTATTTAATCATTTGTGAGAGATAAAAATTCGTTTTATTGCGATTGCTATAAAAAAACAACTATAGGCTCATAATTGCAGCATGAAATTAGCTGTTGTACTGCCTTTTGAGGGCAAGAATAAATGGATGCGTTTAAATATGATGTGTAGAGCCGTACTCTCGCAGAGAAGTAAGCTATGCAATCTCTTATTCCAAAAAGATTAGTAGGCTAAAATACCCTTCATTATACTACTACGGACAAGCAAGTTACGCACTGGCTCGATACAGGATAAGACAAGATTAGGTAAAGAACTGGCTTGTCTTTAGCGATCGCTTCCTCGAAAATCTTATTTTCTATCCCATTGTAGGAAACTTTTAAGTAGTATTACTCATTGACAAATACTATACACCTAAAGATTTTACTGAAAATTCTTAATCTATGATTGATAGGCTTTTCCAAACTTTGCTTTAGTTACTCTCATTTTGATGAGAATGAGAATACTTTAAAATGCAAGCCTATAATTTATCGGCTTTATCTTACTTATAGTTATTTTATGATTCTCATTATTATAAGAATTATTTAAGTAAATTAACTAATTGATAACAGATCTACTATCTTAACCACAGATCCCGCGTATACACAGTACAATGATGTCGAATTGGAAATGACGCCATTTGTACAGTTGCTTGGTGTCCATTAATGGAGTAAGTCTGGATACTGAATCATTTTCCTTCAGTACTTTTACTATATAGATGCTATTTTTTGGAAGACGAGCTAATAAGGCTTTTCAGCCATATTTACGTGAAAATTCTCAGGTTGGAACCTGATAAACGGTGTATAAACTTACAAATGGCAGTTACACAACCGTATCCAATACTGAGTAACTGACTAAGGCTAGAGCTACTGACCGTTGACGAATCAGTTTTTGCAACATACCCTATTTTTTCCCTATGATGATTCATGGTTTAGGTTTTCTCAGTTTGAGCGCATCTCTTGTACTTCCCTGGGCATTAACAGGTCTGGTTCAAGGACAGAAAATAACAGAATCTTTAGTTAAAGATGTTCGTCAGTCATTCACTGAGCAAGAAATTCCACTACCAAGCCGCAAGCTGATCAGCAAGGTTCCAACTGCGACAACATATTATGTTAGTGGTGAAGGAAACGATAGAAATAGCGGACGTACTACTTCATCCGCCTTTAGGACAATTCAAAGGGCAGCAGACCTAACTAACCCTGGGGACACGGTACTCATCATGAACGGGGTATACAAGAATGCACACCCAACTGGATCGGTAGTAGATATTAAACGCTCTGGAAGGTCAAATGCATGGATTACGTATAAAGCATATCCTGGACATCGGCCGAAACTTAAGCACAATGGATGGCATGGAATTCAGATTTACAATGGAGCATCATATGTTGAGGTAAACGGGCTGGAGGTTGAAGGTAACAATGACAATATCAGCTATGGTTATGCGCGGAGTCAGAGGTATAACACATCAAACCCACTAACCAATGGAAATTGCATCAGCATAGATGGATCAAAAAATCGTCGTCCCCACCATATACGTATTCTCAACAACAAAGTACATGGTTGTGGAGGTGTAGGCATTGTAGCCATTGAATCAGATTATCTAACAATAGATAATAACGAGGTGTTCAATAATGCTTGGTACGCAGTTTACGGCTGTAGTGGCATTTCGCTGCTCAACAATTGGAATTCTGACAACAGCCAAAACTACAAGATATTTGTGACCAGAAACAAGGTTTACAACAATCGAATGCTCATTCCCTGGATTACTACTGGCAAGATCCAAGACGGTAATGGCATTATTATTGATCGTGGCATGAATAAGCAAAAGGGATCAAGAATAAGTGCGTATCGAGGACGTACTTTGATTGCTAGTAACATCACATATAAAAATGGTGGTGGCGGAATTCACGTATTCCAAAGTGAGAATATCGATATTGTCCACAACACTAGTTATATGAATAACCAGAGTCCGGAAATTTCATACGGGCAAATTTCGGTCAATAGTTCAAATAATATCAACGTTCTCAATAACATCCTTTATTCTGAGCGTGGGAAACCGATAAATATGAACGCCCGTGGTAAAAACGTCAGGTTTGACTACAACATCAACGCCAATAGTTCCTCGATAATTGCTTCCGGACCTCATGATATGATTGCAGATCCACAGTTTATGAATGCCTCGTATGGGGATTTTAGACTGAAGTCGACGAGTCCGGCAATTAATAGTGGTATGAAGTTCAATAGTGTAACAACCGATTTTGAAGGCGACTCTCGCATAAAGGGTTCAGGAGCCGATAGAGGGGCATACGAAATTCGGTAGTGTAGTGTGGTAGAGTTAGTAGTTAAAAGTATGGAATTGGGTTGTATTGCAAAATGCTGATTGATACAGTATTTATGTTTACAACCCGTTTTTATCACTCACTGTTGGCTCATTTATTAGGAACTCAGAAAAAATGTATTGTATTAAGAAATAATCAGGATTTCAGCGTTTGCGAAAATAGGTAATACCTAACATCAGGCTACGATAATTTATGGGTAATTGCGTGCTAAACATAGCTGTTGCTTTAACGGCAATGATTTTTTTGTATATTCAATCCCTAGTCAAAACTAGACTCCTGATTTTTCCTAACTCTAAGAAAAATAAAATGGGCGAACTGTAAGTTTTAACCTACATTCCCCATATCAAATTATCACATGAATCAGGATAATGGTTTATTAATATGTCTTGGAGTATTTCCTAACCTTTAAAGGTTTTATTTTTTTGCAAGTCCTTGAAACTCTTTTGTTAACTTTGGTGGTTTAAAATATTCATGATCGTGGTACAAATAACTACTAGATTCATTTTTATCAATGATTCCATTCACCACCAAGCCTAGTACGTTGTAATTAGATCTTTCTAACATCTCTTGAGCAGCGTTAGCACTGTTAGAATCAATTACCCCAGGTCGAGCTACTAACAAAATACCATCAGTCATTTGGCTTAAAGTCAAAGCATCGGCTGCCAAAAGGAGGGGAGGAGCATCAATAATTACAAAATCATAGTTCTCTTGAGATGAGAAATTTTCAATTAATGATGCCATCCGTTTTGAGTCAAGCAAAGCAAGGGGGTTGGGAGGTCTAACCCCAGCAGTTAAGACATCAAGATTATCCATTACCTTAGAGACAGTAACGTCAAATTCAGCCTGACCTACAAGAACCTCACTCAAACCAACTGCATTAGTTAGATCCCAAAGATGATGCTGAGAAGGAACTCGCATATCTGCATCAATTAATAAAACTTTACGCCCTAGTTGAGCGATCGCTGCTGCCAAATTGGCTGAAACTGTAGACTTGCCTTCTTTAGGAACTGCGCTAGTTACCACAATAGTTTTCAGCACCTTATCTGAACTTAAAAATTTCAGATTAGCTTGAATCATTCGGTAGATTTCGCTAGTTAAAGAGTAAGGCGTATCTCTAACAGCAATTTTTGGAGTTATTGATTCTCCGTTTGAATCACGGGAGCGAACCTTTTTAACTGACAAAGGAACGATTCCCAGCAACGTATATCTAAATACATCCCTGATTTCCTTAAGTGTATTCAGAGATCTATCTCTCATGCCTAGCAAGAGAACAGTTGTAGTGGCCAAAAATAAACCGAACATCACTCCTAGCAGCAAAACAATAACTTTTTTGCCTGCTACTGGATCTTTGGGCACTAAAGCCTGAGCGATAATCCGCGAACTGGCTGTATTTGTATTCTCAACTAACTGTAATTCTTGAACCTTTTTCAAAAGAGTTTGATACGTCGATTCTGCAACTTCAACTTTCCGTTCTAACTCCCTTTGATTTTGTGCTAACTGGGGTATAATCTTCACTCGCTGCTCGTAGGTAGCACGGGAATTATATAGAGAGGAGAGTCTTTTAGCTAAACCAAAGCGCTGTACTTCTGACTGCAGAAAATTTTGGATCAGGTTTTGTCTGAGTTCTCCAATCTGCAATAGGCTCTGCGGAATTTGTGTTTGATTACCAACAGTCTGACCAACTTGCTGTTGCAGGAGTGATTTTAAGCTAGCTTTCTTTGCTTCTAAGTTAATGATTACGGGGTTGTCATCTAAGAAACGGCTACGCTCAATCGCTAACTGTCGGTCGGTTTCTTGAAGTTGTGTAAGAACTCCCTGGACTGCTGGCGACTGACTGAGGGCACTCACAGCGATCGCTTCTTGAGAATTTAGCTCTACTTTCTGTCGCAGTTCATTGGTTTGGGCGTTTACCTCATCCAGTTGAGCCTTAACAGTATTCATCTCATTGTCTAGATTTCCAATAGTTGCAACGGCTGACCTTGTCTCCTCTGATAAATCTGCAATCTGATGCTTTTGTTTAAATATACGTAGTGCTACTTCCGCATTATTAACAGCCTCTTGAGTTTTAGGAAGCTGCTTGGCCATAAATTGACGAGTTTCTGCTGCCTCAGAGCGATTTGTCAGAATGTCATTTTCTAAATAGAGACTCATGATTGTGTTCACCACAGCCGCCGATTTTTCGGGGTCAGGGCTGGTATAGCTAATTCGCAATACATCTGTGCCGCCAACAATTTTTAGGATCAGAGATTTTCGTAGTTTCTCTACTTCCAGAGGTTTACCTTCTTCGTCTTTAAGTCTTAGTTTATCTATTGTTCGCTGCAATAGAATAGGTGAAGAAATAACTTCTATTTGAGTATTTATAGGATTTTGAGTCGCTAGCAGGGATTTTAAATCTCCTGGATCTCCTCCTTCATTGTTATTAGGTAAAAGATTAGATCCTGCTACTTTAAAAGAAGGAATTCTAAATAACAGTTTTCCTTCGGCTTCATAGGATGGCTTCATAAATTGTGTAGCTATAGCACTGAGCATAACTGTAGCTGCAAATATTGCAGTAGCAGGTAGCCACCATCGTTTTAATATCAATAAGTAACGACTCAGGTCTAAATCGATAGATTCTCTAGATTCCATAGATTTTTCTGGCATAAATCTTCAAAAGTACAGGTTTTAAGCAAGAAACTAAAAATTGACTTAGAGAACGCACAAACCACTGCAATTTACAAGACTGAAACGATTTGACAATATCACAATAGTATAAACTATCTAAGGTACAAATTTAGTCACCATCCCAAATTTAAAGTAACTACTAGCTTTGCCAAGTTTGATCATAAGCCTTTAACAGTTTCGGAGCTTGATATTAACACTTAAGTATCTTCTCCATACTGTGTAGTCCCTCAACTCCTATTTAAAAAATAATCAATTCTCTTTGGTTCACCCATAATACCCATGTACCTTAATTATGAATTAGTTACTTACTCTACTGTAATTGGGATTTATGTGCATTCGGCAAAAACGGGAAAGTCGAGCACATTAAAAACTATAGAGGAAAAACACTTGTTGTCACCTTAGATCCTAGATAAAGCTTCAAAGCCTCATTTTATAATTAAAAAGTTCAAGAAAAGTTTTTCCTAATAATAATTACCACCCTGCTCAATACTTGTCAGGTTTTGGAGAAAAGGGGTATAGGAAAGGAAAAATAAAAAACCTTTAATCCAAAACCAGTAAACTTTTCCCTAAATCAAATTGCAGTTTAAAATCCGAAAATCGATTACTATTGCCACCCTGTTGGAGTATAGCTATAACTTAATATGATAATCTTGAGACTATTAATTCGACATATTAGCTCTAATTTATCAACACTTTGTCTATCTTTGGGTCTATTTTTGATTGATTTATCAAGGAAAAAATCACAACTTTAGATTTGATTGCTTTTACGATATTTAAAATTTTGCCTAGCCTTCTCCTGAAATTGCGTAAGCCTATGGATTTTATTTTTACGAATTGGAATTTGCGCGTGTAGAAAGTTTACTTGATAATATTGCTGATACATAAAGTATCCATTCCAAACTATTTTGCTCTAGTAAGGTAGTTTCAGTTAAATTTGAAAAAATCATATAGGTAAAATAAATTAAAAGCCATAAATTTTCAGATGTTTGATTCCATCGCATTAAATATAGCGCTCTTAATAAATTAATAACGAACCCAATTAAAAAAACCAAAACTCCTAGTAGACCCAAGGCTAGCCAGAGATCCAAAAAACCATTGTGAGCATTAGGAGCATTCCATTGTACGGTTTGTATAACAATAGAAGACTCAACACTATCATCCCAAAATGCTCCATAGCCATATCCTAGCCACGGTTTTTTTGCAATCATCTCCAACACAGCAGGCCATAATTCTGAACGTCCAGTGAGTGTTGTGTCCTTGCCTACTGAGCCTAGAATTTGATCAGATTGTGAGACAAACCAAGTATAAAAAGCTATGCCAACTGTTGATAGCAACGTTACAACAGGTATCATTACTTTATACTTTAAATTTAAAATTCGAGAATATATAAGATAACTACCTGTAATGATTAAAAAATTCACTACAGATGTTGCTGATTGTGAAAATAATATAAGTAACCCAGAAGTAATATAGCCAAGCCATGAAACCCAGCGATTTTCTCGATTAGTCATGGCAAGAAATAAAAATATTGCTCCACCAAGTACAAATCTTTTGCCAAGAATGTTTTTCTGTGCGTATATGCCTCGCCAAGCACCTATGTGAATACTGCTTACAATACCGTACTTTGGTACTAATAGAACAAACAATAAACACATTATTGCTGAGATACCAAACATGTATGCATATATCTTTAGCTGTTGTTTCAAGGTGTAGCGTGAAGCTAAATAAAGCCCAAAGAGCATTGTTCCTGTTAGACCTACAACACGGCGTATAGTAGTATCTGGATCTAAAGACCAAAAACTAGAAAATGCACAAACCCCGAGCAATATCCAAATAAATTTATCTCTGCTAAAGACATAAGTAACCTTCTTCCAACGTAGAGTAATTAAGGAAAGGCTAATTATATATGTAAAAGTATAAAGCAATCGAAATATAGTTCTATCACCCTCTTTTACAGTAAAGCCATCCGTTAGAAAAGCGTCTAGCGGGGTTCCTGAGTAGAGCATCAAGCAAGTGACTGCAAGTATTTGTTCGGCAGAAATTAAAAATTTCCTCATTTTTTATTACATGTAACATCATGTATACATATAGAAAATAGATTAAGCAAGTCAGAAATTTGCGGTTTGTAGTATTAGTCGATGTTGAGAAATACTTTGTTTCTTAAATTTCTAATTAAAAGTAATGAGTATATTACTACTAATGCCTCGTTTTTATGGCTTCTTGATAAACTTCCACAGTTTGAGCGGCAATATTGAACCAATTTAAATCTTGTTGACAACGAGCTAGTGCCGCAGTTTGCATCCGCTGTTGCAAGCTGCGATCGGTTAATAAACAAGTTATGGCATCAGCTAGGGATCGAACATCACAGGGGGGAACTAACAACCCATCTTTTTGATGCTGAACTATCTCAGTCAATCCCCCTACTTCAGAGGCTACAACCAGTGTTCCCATTCCATAAGATAAGGCTGCCACACCACTTTGAGAAGCTTCTATGTATGGCAGAACTGTAACTGTGCTGCGTTGAAATAGATTACTTACTTCTTTAAGGGGTATAAAGTCATTGATAATCTCGTAGCTTTTATCATCATAGCCATTAGGGAAATATTGTTTTATGTTTTCTCCCCGTCCAGCAATAATCAGCTTCACATCAGGTACACGTTCAGCAATTAAAGGCATAGCTTCGAGCAAATATTTTAATCCTTTATAGGGCAGGATGCGTCCAAAAAATAGCAATGTATTTGGATCACGAGGCTGACTATTGTGATTATTCCGACGCTGATACAAACTACCAAGTTCTCCATGCGGTATAACATTGACTCGCTCTTGAGGTAAACTAAATTGTTCAATTAGAATCTTTTTTAGTTGATGAGCATGGACAATCAATTGTTGAGAACGGTAGAAGGCAAGACGCTTGGTATACTCTGAACCAAATACAGCCATATTATCCCCTGGGTGACGGAATATATCATGGATAGTTGTCACCAATGGCGGCATCTTGTTGAGTAACAAAGTCCAATCGTACCAAGGATCGTTAGTTTCTTGAACATGTAAAACGTCTGGCTGTATATCTTTGATGATCTGCATCATACTGCCCATAGCCAATAGGTTGCGTGGATCGCGAATTCGTGGCTTTTTAAAGCTAATGACGCGGATGTTAGAATCAAGAACATTGATACAAGCATCTGAGACTTTTTCCGGATGAATTAGCGTTAAATCAACATATTTAACTAGACTGTTTGCTAATTCGATAGTGTAGTCTTCAAAGGCAAAATGTAATAACGCAACTTTAATCATAATTAAGATTATATATTTAACAAAGGTGGATGCTTTACTAAGGAATTTTATTTATATTAAACAATTAGTGATCTCTTAATAGTTTTATCCATAAAAAGCGAAGCCCGCCAAAGGTATGAATAGCTAGAAAAATCACAAATAGAAGATAGGCACAAGTCGTAATAAGTAGAGTGAATATAAAGTTCAAGCTAATTTTAGCTAATAATATAAATACAGGTAGCATTAAAATGCTTATTACTAACGGTCGACGCATAATTCGCCATAAATCTAATGTAAATAGGCGAGTATAGGTGAAATAAATAAACTGGCTAAAGCTAAGAATAGTCATTAATAATGCCATTAAAGCTGCACCTAGTAACTGGTATTGAGAAACTAATGCCACACCTCCCAAGCTCCCTAACGAAGTTGTAATAACCACTTCACGCAGATTAACTCTCTCAAAACCATTCGCTACAAGTAGAAAGGAGAGTGAACGGGTAAAAGGCAGAAAAAAAAGTGATATAGCAATTAAACAAAGGGCTAGGTTTGCTTGAGCAAAACTAGAATCATAGATAAAAATTAGTAGATCTTTACCAAAAAACAACAGCCCAATAAATAAGGGTAATGCCATAATTAGGAGAATTTCAATACTATTTTCCGTGATCTGCCTCTGCTTTTCCCGTCCTTGATCTACTACTTTGGAAAGCCTGGGAAATATTGCTACAGTTATACTGTTGGCAATAATCAAAAATGGTTGTAGGAGTTGTACTATTGCACCGAAAAGGCCCACTAAAAACTCATTACCTAACAATGAAAGAATCAAGATTTCAATTCTACTACTAACTACAGCTATTGCTTCAATAGCAAAAAATGTCCGTGCATTTTTAATTGTATTCCATACAAATTCTTTATCAATCTGCCATTGTATTTTGACGAACTGTGTGATCAAAATCCATTCAATTACGAGAATTAATGTTTCCGACAAAAATAGTATCGTTCCCAGATATTCAATTCCATACTTCAGTTGCATCGCCCAGATCATTATTATTAGGCGTAGTGCATAGACTGGGACTGTAGCAATGGCAATCAAATGCATCTTTTCTTTAGCTTGGAAAATTGCCTCTGTTACGTTGGAAAGGGCAAAGGGAATGATAGTTAAGCCCATTATGTAGCAAAGAGTCGAGGTTTTGGAACTATAGGGAAGTAAAAATACTACAATCACTAACGCCCCATAACTGAGCAAACTAAATATTAACTGTAGCAAAGTACCACTCATCAAATAAACTGATGTTTTTTGTGGTTCACGGGTTAGTTCTCTTGTAAATAGTGTCTTTAGTCCCTGTGAAGCAATGCCCACAAAGATAAAGTAGTAGCTATAGGCTAGTAGATACTGGCCTATAGCTTCAGCTCCTAAATTACGAGCAATAGCAGCGGTTAGTACAAAAGCTGTAATGCTTTGGGCTAACCGATTGGCTATCATTGAGAGAGAATTAGTTATGAATTTATACTTTTCTACCATTCTTAAATTTTAATTCACCTTAATTCGCTCATTTTGAATCGCCAATACATATATGTCTCATAACTTAATTATTGCTATCCTCAATAATTTTTTGATTTACTTTGAGTTTTTTTCTAACCTTAGTAGGCACCTTCTTTTTTCAAAACTACCATAACTGTTTTGAGAAGAATTTCAAAGTCTAATCCAAGCGACCAATTTTCAATGTAGTTAAGATCAAGATTTATCACTTGTTCAAAATCTAAAATATCTGAGCGGCCTGAAACTTGCCAAAGACCTGTAATACCGGGTAAGACCTCATGCCGAATAAAATGATGTTCAGAAAACTTATCTACATCTCTAATAGGTAAAGGGCGAGGTCCTACTATACTCATTTCTCCAAGGATAACGTTAAAAAGTTGAGGTAATTCGTCTAAGCTGTAACGTCGAAGAAATTTTCCAACACGGGTAATCCGAGGATCATCTTTAATTTTGAAGATAATCCCATCTTTGGTTTCATTTAAAGCTTCCAGTTCTTTCTGTAATTTTTCTGCATCAGACCTCATAGTTCTGAATTTCCATACTTTAAACTGTTGCCCATGTAAACCTATCCGGGTTTGTCTGTAAAATACTGTGCCGGGAGAGTCCAGTTTGATGGCTATAGCTATAGCTATATAAATAGGAAATGATAACATTACAAATAAAGTCGCGAAGCAAAAATCACAAGTGCGCTTTATCCAAAAATCTTTACCTGTAATTATTGGACAATCTAAACTTAGACAAGGCATTCCCCCTATTTTATTAAATTCTACGTTTTTATAAATTGGTTTTAATTCCATAGGTAGAATATGGACTTGGATGCCAGATGCTTGAAATAGCCAGCATAAAAACATTCTATTTTTTAGAGCATCCCAAGATATAAAAACTTCTGTTACACCTAATTCATTAAGTTCATTCAATGTTTGTTGACGTTTATATCTATCTAATGAATTAGCATTAGCCGTTCCAGAGACAATATAATGCTTTTCTTTTTTTATAAAGCTAGCTATCTGATCATGATCTTGAGGATCACAAATGATGAATACAGAAGAACGAACTATTTTTTTCTGCTTACGCAAATATTCTAGAGTAAAATTTATAGCGTATCTACCAGTACAGATAAATAAAATACTTAACAACCAAGATAATAATATTAATCTTGGACGTGTAATATCAATAACTGGTTTATATAAAAAACAAACTAGGAGTATTAATCCATGAGCAAAAGTTAGCGATTTTATAATATTGAGATAGTCATAGCGTTTTTGACCTTCTCGATAAATACCATCGACAGCTAATGATCCTATTTGAATCCCAATAGTTATTAAAATCGGCAAATAATGACTCGATATATACGAAGCAAAATGCCCATAGTAAGATTGATATCCGGCTAAAACCCAACTAAAGCACAAAAGAGTATAGTCTACTAAAAACAATGTTGTTAATCTTAACCACCACGAACCTTTGCGTACGCTGACAGATGCAGATGCACGTAAATCTAAAGGCACTTCACTGAATTTATTTGTTGTAATGCTTTGATTACTCATAGTTAGGAACACTTGGTGTAGTTAAAATTTGATGGAAACTTACTATTAAAACAAGTGGGGGATCTCACATTTTCTTTCAAAGAAACCTTAGCGTTTGTAGCCTACTATTAATCATTGTCTTCGCACTAACTTTAAATTCTTGCTCAAAATCAAATCATCTTCCAGAGACATTTTGAATGCTGTTACTACCCAGATACTTAGCTTTCGTTCCAGGGTAGAATCAATTTCAGGCTGGAAATTTTGAGCTTTGATGCCAAAAAAGTTTTGTTGGTAAGTTAACTTATATAGTTTAATAAAACCCCTGACGTAAATAAAGTAAGTCAGGTAAAAGATATTAAGATTTTTAAGGTGCGTAAGAGTTGAACTGATTTACTACAGTCTGATTGGAGAGTTCCACTTTTATTTAGACAATGTATACCCTCGGAAGTTACTGTAGCATATTTAGCTAGATTAATTCAGCTTTGCTTAAAAGTTTTTTGTTTTTTTACGCATAATTACTGATTAACAAAACTTACACACACAAGGTACAACAAAATGCATCAAAAGTTTGATAATCGTTACAAAAATTTACATAACGCAATATACAAGTTGAAATTGAGTGAGTTTTATAGGCATTTCTAAAAAATTGGTAATAAATTAATATTAATAATATTTAATATTTGGAAGTCTTATCATATCTGCATTATAGGCATTTTACCTCGTGGCAGAGAGTCATTTTTTCGACTTTACACTATTTTTACATCTGAAGAAAAACAATGAAGATTCGGTAATAATTATTTTTTAGTTCGGCAAATTTTCGTAGAAAAAGATAAAGTCTTTTCAGTTATTTATTATATTTTAACAATATAGTTATACAAAACAAAAAGTTATTTATTAGCTAAAGGTAAAGCCGGAAATTCAAGGCTTTACCCTAGCTGCGCCTCAACAACGGAATCATGCAATATTTAAATGTAAAAGCATTTTAAAGTTTTAGCTAAAAATAAAATACTTGGTAAAAACATGGTGATTAATATGTTAAATAAAAATCGATTAGTTAGAATTTTAAATGTCAATTATTTTTAAAAATGCATATATTTAGCTTGGTTCCAGCACAACAGAAGCTTTTCGCGCATTTCCCTGCCTTTAAGACTAGCTAGTTTTTATTGATATAGCCTCAGGTTTTTATCTAAGGGCATTAATATGCAACCTTATATAGAACTTTGTATGAAAACATTTACAATAAATAATAAATTAATAAATCGCATTTGTTGATGGAGTTGATATATAGAAAATGCAGATAAATAGCCAGACTCCAGAGTATAAGCAAAATATTCCGTTAAATACATTAACTGACATCATCGGCACTCAAGCTCTAGATGAATGGAATGATACCCAAGTGGTTCATCACTATCTGTGCATCCATCAGATGTTTGAGATGCAAGTAGAGCGATCGCCCCAAGCAATTGCTGTAGTATTTGAAGATATACAACTTACCTATCAGCAGTTAAACAAGCGGGCTAATGAACTAGCGCATCACTTACGTACTTTAGGAGTTGGGCCCGAAGTACTAGTGGGGATTTGCCTGGAGCGCTCCTTGGAGATGATCGTAGGAATACTGGGTATTCTTAAAGCTGGAGGCGCTTATGTGCCTTTAGATCCGGCATATCCCCCAGAGCGTTTAGCTTTCATCTTATCAGATACCCAGACACCAGTGTTGTTGACCCAAGAGAAATTGGTCAAGAACCTACCACCGCATCAAGCACAAGTGGTTTGTCTAGATTCAAATTGGCAAGGTAACATTCAAAACAGTCAAGAAAATCCTGTAAATCAAACGACGGCTGATAACCTCATCTACGTAATCTACACATCTGGTTCTACAGGACAGCCCAAAGGTGTAATGATCCCTCATTGTGGTATCTGCAATCAACTATACTGGCGGCAAACAACCTTTAAATTAACTCAAGCAGATAAAGTCTTACTAACTATTTCTTTTAGCTTCGACCCCTCAGTGTGGCAGATATTCTGGCCATTATGCTTCGGGGGGCAATTGATCATGGCTCGTCCTGGTGGACATCAAGACACTGCTTACCTTGTGAAGGTGATTACTGAGCAGCAAATCACTGTATTGGCCTTAGTCCCTTCTATACTGCGTGTCTTACTGGAAGAGGAAGGAATTGAGAATTGCCGATTTCTTAGGCATATTACCTGCGGTGGTGAAGCTTTACCTGGCGAACTCATAGAACGTTTCTTTGCCAAACTGAATTTGGACAATGTTTTCCATAATTGCTATGGCCCGACAGAAGCTTCCATTGATACCACTTTCTGGACTTGCCAGTGTGGCAGTAATTACAGCATTGCTCCCATTGGTCGCCCCATTACTAATGCAGAGATTTACATCCTTGATGAAAATTTGCAGCCTGTGCCTGTTGGTGAATCAGGTGAACTGCACATTGGCGGTATTGGTCTAGCGCAAGGCTATCTTAACCGTCCGGAATTAACCGCAGAGAAGTTCATTTTCAACCCTTTTAGCTCTGAAGTTGGGGCACGTCTTTACAAGACTGGAGACTTGGCACGTTTTCTACCAGACGGTAATATCGAATTCCTCGGTCGTATTGACTATCAGGTGAAGATTCGTGGCTTCCGAATTGAATTAGGAGAAATTGAAGGAATATTAGGGCAACATCCGGCGCTGATACAGACTCTAGTCATAGCTAGAGAGGATATTCCTGGTGACAAGCAACTCGTAGCATATATTGTTGCCAACCCAGAGCAAATTCCTACTCAGGTTGAATTGCGTAGCTTTTTGCAAAGTCGGTTGCCTGAATATATGGTACCTGCCAGTTTTGTATTTTTGGACACCCTGCCATTAAGCCCCAACGGCAAAATAGACCGCAGTGCTTTACCTACACCGCATACATCTAATCTTAATCTGTCAACTAACTTTGTCCCACCCCAAAATGCTACAGAAGAAGTCTTAGCTAACATCTGGGTAAAAGTTTTGCGTCTGGAACAAGTAGGCATTCACAACAATTTTTTTGAATTGGGAGGTCATTCACTGCTGGCGACTCAAGTCATGTCTAGGATTCGCAAAGCTTTTCAGATAGAAATGCCGTTACAGATATTATTTGAGAATCCAACGATCGCTAGTTTAGCTCAAGCGATCGCTCAAACCCAGATTCCAGAAAATGATCCCCAAAATCAGACTATTCCTCTAATAGCCAACCGGGAGTCAATCCCTTTATCCTTTGCCCAGCAGCGAGTGTGGTTTTTGGAGCAGTTGGAACCTAACAGCCCAGCTTATATTATCTCCAATGCACTGCGGTTAACGGGCGAGTTCAACGCGAGTATATTGCAACAGGCACTAAATGCGATCGTTATCCATCACGAAGCACTGCGAACAAACTTTATTACATCACCGGACGGTAGCCCCATACAAGTTATTGGCAAGCCTCGGCCAGTTGAACTCAAGATAATTAAAGTAACACAAGAGCAGGTGCAATCTCTGCTAAATCAAGAGGCGCGACGCCCTTTCAACTTAGAATCAGACTTGATGCTGCGAGCTAGCTTGCTCCAGATAAACGAACAGGAGCAGATACTGTTGTTGGTGATGCACCACATCGCTTCAGATGGCTGGTCAATGGGCATTCTCTGGCAGCAGTTAGCATCTCTTTATGAAGCCTTGTTGAGCGGTAAGCCTTCTCCCCTGGCAAAATTACCCATTCAGTATGCCGATTTTGCTGCCTGGCAGCACCAATGGCTATCGGGTGAAGTCCTTTCCAGCCAAATAAACTACTGGAAAAACCAGTTAGCAGGCGCTAATACTGTACTGGAATTGCCCACCGACCGACCACGACCGCCAGTGCAAACTTACCAGGGGGCGGCTCAATCCCTGGTGCTACCGCAGACTCTGAGTGCATCGCTCATTGAACTCTCGCGTCAGGAAGGTGTCACCCTATTTATGACCTTGCTCGCGGCCTTTGGGACAATCCTGCACCGCTACACTGGGCAAGAAGACATTCTCATCGGTTCTCCCATTGCTGGACGTAACCGTTCTGAAATTGAAGGGTTGATCGGATTTTTTATTAATACCGTCGTTTTACGGACTGATTTTTCTGGCAACCCCAGTTTTCGTTCAGTGCTGAGTCGAGTTCGTCAGATGGCATTAGCTGCTTATGCTCATCAGGATATGCCCTTCGAGAAACTGGTAGAAGAACTGCAACCAGAGCGAGATACCAGCCGTAACCCACTGTTTCAAGTGTGGTTTAATATGCTCAACTTAAAGGACATCCAACTGGAACTACCTGGAGTGGTGATAGAACCAGTCCCGATGTTAGAAACGGCTTCTAAGTTCGACTTAACCTTGTATGTGACAGAAAAAAATCAGGGAATCCAACTTGATTTAGTCTACAACACTGATCTATTTGCTTCAGAGCGGATGATGGAAATGCTGCATCAATTCCATCATTTGTTGAATCAAATTGTTGCTGCAACGGAATGCCAGATTAGTTTGTATTCTCTTGTCACACCAGAAGCCAGAACTTTGCTACCAGAACCAAGGGCGGTTTTGCCAGAACCGAGTTACGAATTGGTAACAACAATGTTTACCTCTTGGGTAAATCGTACCCCAGAACATTCAGCACTCCGTCAAGGATCTCGCACTTGGAATTATGGGGAATTGGGCAAAAGCGCTCAAGCTTTAGCAGGGGTGATGTTGGATCACGGAGTCCAACGGGGAGATGTTGTAGCCGTGTTTGGGACAAGAAGCTTTGGG
Source organism: Nostoc sp. UHCC 0251 (assembly GCF_034932245.1). Classification (NCBI taxonomy): domain Bacteria; kingdom Bacillati; phylum Cyanobacteriota; class Cyanophyceae; order Nostocales; family Nostocaceae; genus Nostoc; species Nostoc sp. UHCC 0251. The sequence continues at coordinate 8,859 of NZ_JAYGHD010000006.1, read as the reverse complement.
CTGATTGCGAGTATGGTCGCTGTACTCTTGAGTGGCGGTGTCCTACTTACCCTCGATCCAAAACTTCCCAGCGATCGCCACTTGCTCATGTTAAAGGAAGCTAAAGCTAAATATATACTATATATTGATAGTCAGCCTTCAAAAGATAAAGAAGTATATAAATCTTTAATTATCATCCGTGTAAACCCTGATACAGGGGAAGCGATAAATTCAGCCCAAGACAACACTGAAGCAATAAACTTGCCTGAAACCACTGCCGATGATCCAGCTTATATTTTCTTTACTTCTGGCACCACTGGTATACCTAAGGGGGTGCTGGGATGTCACAAAGGGCTGGCGCATTTTCTCAACTGGCAGAGGCAGACATTTGAAATCGGTCAGCAAGACCGGGTTGCCCAATTGACAGGTCTTTCCTTTGATGTAGTTCTCAGAGATATCTTCTTACCTTTAACTAGTGGTGCAACCCTGTGTTTGCCAGAGGAAGGGGATAACCTAGAACCAACTAAGATTCTGAATTACTTGGAACATGAGCAAATTTCTGTGCTGCACACAGTTCCATCGCTGGCGCAATTATGGTTAGCCAATGTGCCGTCAGGAGTCTATCTACGTAACTTACGCTGGTTGTTCTGTGCTGGAGAACCTCTCAAGGAGACACTTGTATGTCGGTGGCGGGATGCTTTTCCCGAATCAGGTGAAATTGTCAATCTCTATGGGCCGACAGAGACAACTTTGGCGAAGTGTTATTACAAAATACCTGTTGAGTGTACACCAGGAGTACAACCAGTAGGATTGCCGCTCCCTGAAACCCAAGCACTAGTTTTAACACCAAATAACCAGTTGTGTGGCATTGGTGAACCAGGCGAAATCGTTATACGAACACCATTCCGCACTTTGGGTTATATAAATGCTCAAGATGAAAACCGTTCTCGGTTTGTCAAAAACCTCTATCGGAATGACGAGCGAGATTGGCTTTATTATACAGGCGATCGCGGTTGCTATCTTCCAGATGGCTCTCTAGCAATTCTCGGTCGCCGAGATCATCAAGTTAAGATCCGTGGGATACGCATTGAGCCAGGGGAAATTGAGACGGTGTTAGCCCAACACCCGGATGTGCTCCAAACTGTAGTAATAGCCCGTGAAGATGTTCCCGGAGATCAACGTTTAGTTGCTTACATTATCCCCAATCAAGACTGGGCATCTACAATTAGTGACATACGGAGCTTCCTCTTGACAAAGCTTCCCCAGTACATGCTACCTTCAGCTTTCGTCTTGCTGGACACCATGCCTCTCACCCCCAATGGCAAGGTAAACCGCCGAGCCTTACCTGCACCCGACTTATCAAGGCAAGAATCGGAAGCTACGTTTGTTGCTCCCCGCAATGAAGTGGAACGCCAGTTAATAGAGATTTGGGAACAAACTTTACGTGTCCAGCCCATTGGCGTCAAGGATAACTTCTTTGAGCTAGGAGGACACTCGATCTTAGCAGTAAAACTGTTTTGGCAAATTGAGAAAACATTTAATAAAAATCTGCCTCTTGCTATTCTCTTCCAGTCAGGGACTATAGAGGCTTTAGCCAAAATAATTTGCCAAGAAGATTTAGCAGAAAACAAGGCTTTAGTAGATACCTTAGACAAATCAAGAGCTACCTGGTCATCCCTAGTAGAAATTCAACCCAATGGTTCCAAGCCGCCTTTTTTCTGTATTCACGGACTGGGTGGGGAAGTGTTGTGTTTCCGTGAATTGGGATTACATTTGGGGTCAGACCAACCATTCTACGGATTACAACCACAAGGACTAGATGGAAAACATCCTTTCCATACGCGGGTTGAAGACATGGCAACTCACTACATTCAAGAAATCCAGACCCTTCAGCCCAATGGCCCTTATTTTCTGGGAGGTTATTCTTTTGGGGGTGTAGTTGCTGTCGAGATGGCTCGGCAACTCCAAAAGCAAGGCGAACAAGTTGGTATTCTAGTTATGCTTGATAGTTGTCGTCCAGGTTATAGCTGGCGGGCGTCATTTTTCAAGCGAGTTTTCTTGCATTTAAATAATATTGTTCAACAAGGGCCAGCCTACCTTTGGCAAAGGGTTGTGAGATGGAGTTATTGGCGTAAGTCTCATCTCCAGAATACATACGACCGTTACTTGGAAGTGGCACTAGATATACCTGTAAGTGACAAGCACTTAAAAATTATAGATGCTAACACTCAAGCCGTTAGTGAATATATTTTCCCAGTTTACCCTGGTCGAGCTATCCTCTTGCGAACAGAGGATCAAAATCGGGACGAAGCTATAGGCACACAATACGATCCTCAATTCGGCTGGGGTGAAGTAGTTGCTGGAGGATTAGATATCCATTACGTTCCCGGATCTCACCTTGACCTACTTAATGAGCCGCATGTACAGGAGTTAGCCGAAATATTGAGAAATTGCTTAATTCAAGCGCAGTCTCCAAAGAATTAATCTATTGAAGGAGGCAGGAAGCAGGAGGCAGATGGCGAAGCCTCTCCCCTTGGGAGAAGGTTTTACCTCAGTTGGGGATTCAAACCCCTCCTGAAAAAGAGCCACCAAATTTTCAATTTGGAGTTCTTGTCTTAAACCCTTCCTTGATAATTTATTTTTTGGGAGTCCTTAATTATTGTGGCACTGTAGACTTGAATGGCTGTTGTTTTAGATTTTAAGCTGGTAAGCAATCCACAATCTACCGATGCTATATAGACGATTTGGACGCACAGAATTACAGATGCCAGTGTTTTCCTGCGGTGGCATGAGATATCAGTTCAAATGGGAAGATGTTCCTAATAATGAAATTCCTGCTGATAACCAGGCGAATCTCGAAGCGACTATTAGAAGGGCAGTTGAGGTTGGGATTAATCATATTGAAACTGCTCGTGGTTATGGCACTTCTGAAATGCAATTGGGAAGAATTCTACCTAAATTTCCCCGCGAAAAGTTAATTGTTCAGACTAAAATCAGTCCAAAGGCAGATGCAAAAGAATTCCGGGAGACATTTGAACAATCATTGCAAAATCTTCAGCTAGATTATGTAGACCTTTTAGGGTTGCACGGCATTAATCATGCTGAGTCGTTTGATGACAGCATCCGTCCCGGTGGCTGTTTGGAAGTAGCGCAGCAGTTGCAAGCAGAGGGAAAAGTTAGATTTATTGGCTTTTCTACACACGGTTCAACAGATATGATTGTGCAGACAATTAATACCAATTTATTTGATTATGTCAATCTGCACTGGTACTACATTAATCAATGGAATTGGGCGGCAATTGAAGCAGCTAAACGCCACGATATGGGGGTGTTTATTATTAGCCCATCTAATAAAGGAGGTTTGTTGTATGAACCCCCACAAAAATTAGTAAATCTTTGCGCCCCTTTGAGTCCAATGGTGTTTAATGATTTGTTTTGTTTGAGTCATCAGGAGGTGCATACCCTGAGTCTGGGAGCAGCAAAACCAGAAGATTTTGATGAACACCTGAAGACCTTAGAATTAGTAGATCGGGTATCAGAAATTTTGCCTCCGATTTTAGCAAGGTTGGAGGCAGAAGCGATCGCTACTTTGGGAGAAGATTGGGTAAAATCCTGGGAAACAAATCTACCAACCTTTGACCAAACCCCTGGCGAGGTAAATATTCGAGTAATTTTGTGGCTGCGGAATTTAGCGATCGCCTACGATCTGGTAGACTATGCCAAAATGCGCTACAACCTGCTTGGCAATGGTAGCCACTGGTTCCCCGGCAACAAAGCTGATCGGCTAGACGAATTAAACTTGCAGCAATGTCTCGCCCGCAATCCTCACGCCGACAAAATCCCCCAAGTTTTGGCGCAAGCCCATCAAATGTTGGCAGGTGAGGCCGTCCAACGTCTATCGAAGACTTGACAAATTGTAGAAATGGGGAATGGGGAATGGGGAATGGGGAATGGGGAATGGGGAATAGTAAACAATAATTGTCAATGCCCAATGCCCAATGCCCTATTCCCAATCCTAATCAGATTTTTCCATATCCAGTGATTTATTTCCTTTAGGTACGACTAGCACCTTATCAACGCGGTTACCATCCATATCCATCACTTCAATTCGCATACTTTGCCATTCAAAATGATCTGCTGCGGCAGGAATACGACCTAAATGAGTGATCACAAAACCGCCTAAGGTTTGATAACTGCCGCGTTCCTCTGATTCCCACTCTTCCATACCAAAAAGTTCCAAAAACTCTTCTACAGGCAACATCCCATCCAAAAGCCAGGAACCATCCTCGCGTTGCACAGCTTGTGGATGATCCTGTCCATCTGTTGAAGGAACATCACCCACAATTTCGCTCATAATGTCGTTAAGAGTGACTAATCCTTGAATCACGCCATATTCATCCACTACCAGCGCCATGTGAGTGATGGTTTGTTTGAACAATTCCAAAACTTTCAAACCACGAGTGCTTTCTGGGACAAATATGGGCTGTCGCAATCCCACTGTCAAGTCTAGCGGTTCTCCTCGGAAACTTCTGGCTAATAAGTCGGTAACTGGGATAACACCCAATACATTATCAAGTCCCCCCTGACAAACTGGATACCGAGAATAAGCACTATCAACCATTTTGTGACGATTTTCTTCGGCAGAGTCGTCTAAGTCTAGCCAAACAATATCGGGACGGGGTGTCATTAAGTAGCTGACAGGGCGATCGCCTAAACGAAAGACTCGCTCTACCATATCCTGTTCAGCTTCCTCAAAGGTTCCCGCCTCGGTGCCTTGCTCAATTAAGATTTTAATTTCTTCTTCGGTGACTTGCGGTTCGGTAGAAGCTGTAATTCCCAGTAATCGCAGGATCAAATCGGTAGAAGCGCTTAAGAGAAAGACTACTGGAGAAGCGATCGCCGCCAAGGCTTGCATTGGAATAGCTACAATTGATGCAATCCTTTCTGGGTTGTTTAATGCCAGACGCTTCGGTACCAATTCGCCAACAATGAGTGACAAATAGGTAATAAGCAAAACCACTATTCCGAAAGATAGCGGTTCACTATAAGGTGCTAAGAAGGGCACAAGTTTTACATAGACTGCCAGTCGGTTGGCAATTGTTGCTCCTCCAAAAGCACCAGTCAGGATACCGATCAGAGAAATACCCACTTGAACGGTTGACAGAAAATGATTTGGAGACTCAGCTAGTTTCAATGCTGCCTTTGCCTTGGCATCTCCTTGATTGGCAAGCTGCTGTAGCCTAACTTTCCGTGCAGAGACAATCGCCATCTCAGACATAGAAAACACGCCGTTGGCAATAATTAGCACCAAAATGATTAAAATTTCAAAAGTGATGGAGGACATGTTTAAAATTGCCGCTTATCAGAGCGAACGTAGCTCAGTACCTAGTATCTAGTATTAAAGGTGCTTCTATAAATGCTTTTACTGTACACAAAGTAATAGTTATAGTTCTTAAGTTTATTCGTCGCCGTGCATTATTCTTCCACCAAAAGAATAAGAAGGCTGTTAACACTTTTAAAATAGTTGAGATAAACTGCCTCAAGATTTTCTGATCCACAAAGACTCCCACCGCTAGTAGTACTTATGTCATTTTCTTCTATTGTGCGTGCCTTAGCGCGATCGCCACTTACCACTGAATTTATTTCTAAGCTAAACCGACAACAAGAATTGCGGTTAAATGGCATTCCTCGACTCCCCAAGGGTTTGGTGGCTTCGGCATTAGCGCAGTCTCAGGGCAAGGATTTGTTTGTGGTTTGCGCCACTCTTGAAGAAGCTGGACGCGTTTACGCACAATTGGAGGCAATGGGATGGCAAACAGTACATTTTTATCCCACCTCCGAGGCTTCTCCCTACGAACCTTTTGACCCGGAAACTGAGATGAGTTGGGGGCAAATGCAGGTATTGGCAGATTTGGGCATAGGGCATGGGGCATGGGGCATGGGGCATGGGGAAGAAAACCATCCCAATTCTCAATTACCCAAGATGGCAATTGTGGCTACTCAAGGGGCACTGCAACCACATTTACCACCACCAGAAGCTTTTGGGAAATTCTGTCTTACCTTGAAGCGGGGGATGGAATTGGACTTGAATGCCTTCAGTGAGAAAATAACTATTCTGGGATACGAGCGAGTACCTCTGGTGGAAACAGAAGGACAGTGGAGCCGGCGGGGCGATATTGTTGATGTGTACCCAGTTTCATCTGAGTTTCCAGTTCGGCTGGAATGGTTTGGTGATGAAATCGAGCAAATGCGGGAATTTGACCCAGCAACCCAACGTTCCGCCCTCGACAAAGTTGACCAGTTAATTCTTACCCCCACTAGCTTTGCTCCCATCGTCATGGCGGCACTGAAAAGTGCTGAGTTCCGAGTGGTGAGTGCTGAGTTAAATTCTGACTCAGCACTCAGCACTCAGGACTCATCACTGATTGAGGGAAGTCGTCGCTTTTTGGGGTTGGCTTTCGAGCAACCAGCATCCTTGTTAAACTACTTATCGGAAAATACCCTAATTGCTATTGATGAGCCAGAACAGTGTCATGCTCATAGCGATCGCTGGGTAGAAAATGCCGAAGAACAATGGAGAATGGGGCATGGGGAGGAATCTACTCCCACTCCCCTAGCATTGCCGAAAATTCATCGGTCGTTTGATGAGTGTTTGGCTGATGTTGCCAAATTTAAAACATTATATTTATCGGAACTGTCAGAGGAAAATGATGGGATCAATCTTTCTAGCCGATCGCTTCCAGTCACGCCGCACCAGTTTGCGAAACTAGCTGAAACCATCCGCCAAGAACGTGATCGCAATTTCTCGATCTGGCTGCTTTCTGCTCAACCTTCGCGTTCCGTCTCACTGTTGCAAGAACATGATTGTCCGGCTCAGTTTATCCCCAATCCCCGCGATTACCAAGCAATAGATAAACTGCAAATAAACCATATTCCTATAGCCCTAAAATATTCTGGGCTTGCGGAATTAGAAGGTTTTATCCTGCCGACATACCGAATAGTAATTGTTACAGATCGGGAATTTTTTGGGCAGCATTCTTTAGCGACTCCCGGCTATATTCGCAAGCGTCACAAAGCTACTTCTAAGCAAGTCGATCCCAACAAGCTGCGTCCAGGTGATTATGTGGTTCACAGAAATCATGGTGTTGGCAAATTTGTCAAGCTGGAAAGTTTGACCATTAATAATGAAACCCGTGATTATTTGGTGGTGCAGTATGCTGATGGGTTATTAAGAGTCGCAGCCGATCAAGTAGGTGCTTTATCCCGGTTCCGCGCCGGAGGTGATAAAGCACCGGAACTCAATCGGATGACTGGTAAAGCTTGGGAAAATACCAAGAATAAAGTCCGCAAAGCGATCAAAAAATTGGCGGTGGACTTGTTGAAACTGTATGCAGCGCGATCGCAACAACAAGGTTTTAGCTTCCCTGGTGATATGCCTTGGCAGGAGGAATTGGAAGATTCTTTCCCCTACCAACCCACAACGGATCAACTCAAAGCTGTTCAAGATGTAAAACGCGACATGGAGAGCGATCGCCCAATGGATCGCTTAGTTTGTGGCGATGTCGGTTTTGGAAAGACGGAAGTGGCGATTCGTGCTGTTTTTAAAGCAGTCACCGCCGGTAAACAAGTGGCACTCCTTGCGCCAACGACAATTTTAACACAGCAGCATTACCATACACTCAAAGAACGTTTTGCACCGTACCCGGTAAATGTCGGTTTACTCAACCGTTTTCGGTCTGCTGAAGAACGCCGCGAGATTCAAAAACGATTGGCAACGGGTGAATTAGATGTAGTGGTTGGTACACACCAAATTTTAGGTAAAGGTGTATCATTCAAGGATTTAGGACTGTTGGTGGTGGATGAAGAACAGCGCTTTGGGGTAAACCAGAAAGAGAAAATTAAAAGCTTGAAAACTCAAGTGGATGTGCTTACCCTTTCTGCAACTCCCATTCCCCGGACTTTGTATATGTCCTTGTCGGGAATTCGGGAAATGAGTTTGATTACCACGCCACCCCCAACCAGACGCCCGATTAAAACCCATTTATCACCGATAAATTCCGAAAGTATCCGCACTGCAATTCGTCAAGAATTAGACAGGGGTGGACAAGTATTTTATGTAGTTCCACGGGTGGATGGAATTGAAGAGACAACAGCCAATTTACGAGAAGTTTTACCGGGAGCTAGGTTTGCGATCGCTCACGGTCAAATGGATGAAAGCGAGTTAGAATCAACCATGCTCACCTTTAGTAATGGTGACGCAGATATCCTCGTTTGTACGACAATTATTGAATCTGGCTTAGATATTCCACGAGTCAACACCATTTTAATTGAAGATGCTCACCGCTTTGGATTGGCACAACTGTATCAATTACGCGGTCGTGTAGGGCGTGCAGGTATCCAAGCTCATGCTTGGTTATTTTATCCAAAGCAACGGCAATTATCTGATGCAGCACGGCAACGATTACGAGCGATTCAGGAATTTACTCAGCTAGGTTCTGGGTATCAGCTAGCGATGCGCGACATGGAAATCAGAGGCGTGGGTAACTTGCTAGGTGCAGAACAATCCGGTCAAATGGATGCCATCGGCTTTGATTTATATATGGAAATGCTAGAAGAAGCAATTAGGGAAATCCGAGGACAAGAAATTCCGAAAGTGGAGGATACCCAGATTGACCTTAACCTGACGGCGTTTATTCCGGCAGATTATATCACCGATTTGGATCAAAAGATGAGTGCATACCGGGCGGTGGCTACAGCTAAATCTAAATCAGAATTAAAGCAGATTGCAGCCGAGTGGAGCGATCGCTATGGTAGTTTACCAGTCCCTGCAAATCAACTTTTGCGAGTCATGGAACTCAAACAGCTAGCAAAAAAACTCGG
>NZ_JAYGHD010000005.1:0-63970 GCF_034932245.1 Nostoc sp. UHCC 0251 | reverse complement strand
CAATAGGCAATAGGCAATAGGCAATAGGCAATAGGCAATAGGCAATAGGCAATAGCAACTTAATTCTTTTCCCCATGCCCAATGCCCCATGCCCAATCCCCAATCCCCAATTATTGATATCCCCGCCAAGGAATGACTTCCAGGGTGCCACTAGGCTTAAATATCACTTGGAAGTGGGCGAGAGGTTCTTTATTGTTGGGAGCTGCTACATTGGAACCGTAGATATCGTTGAACATCTTGGGAAGGGGTGTTTCTCGGAAATAGTCAAAGGCGACTTGGTTGAGTGGTTCATAGTCAGCAATTACTCCTTCTTTGTTGACTGCCACCCGATATTTCAAATCTCGCGTAAAGGTGGGAGTACCACTCCAGGTTTGGCGAACTGTACTATAAAGCTTTTGGTTTAAACCTTTGACTATATTAGAGTCAGTAATTTTTGTGCCGACAACCTCTGGTGTTCTAGCATATCCCCGCCAAGGGCTAACTTCTAACACACCTTTTGTAGTAAACACTACTCGAAATTGAGCGATCGGTTCATTGGAAATGGGAGCGCGGTTAGCTGGATTGTAAAGTACGTTAGGCAGAGGAGTTTGTTCGACTCCTAGATTTGCCTCTTTATTTAGCGCTTTATAACCAACGATCGCTCCATCCGCAGCTACACCCAGACGATAGATCAAATCCTGTTGCAATCCTGAGCGATTAGTCCAAGCTGGATGAACCTGGTTATAAACTTGACGATTCAATGCACGTAACTGGGATGGATCAGTAATTTCTGGAACTGTATTTAAAAGTGCTTCTAAATCTTTAACTGCCGGCTTTGTATTAGCTGTGGGCGTTGGTGTGGGGGTTGCGGCCGCAAAGGGAGTTGCAGCAGCTGATGCTGGAGGAGTGATATTGTTTGTTGTAGAGCTAGTTTGCTCATCTGGTTTAGGCTGCGGTGGACGCATTTGGGGAGGTGGAATCAAGTTAAAGGCGATCGCTGCTACTGCTAAACTTGACACACCCACAGCAGCAGGTACAGCCTGCCTGATTAAAGCCTGACTAGCACCGCCATAGCGTCTGGTAACTGGTTGTAGTTCTAGAGAAAGTTCAGGTAAAGTTTGGCTATCAGCAAAAAACTGATCCACTGCTTCCACTAAATCAAACAACTGTACCGTATTCAAATCTATTTCAATAGGCGGCCGTTTGGAATTGTTAGAGTGATCGAACCCTTCTGGAGAACCTTCTGAATGTATAATCAACCTGTGTCGGTTGCTGTCGATTTTCTGAAACTCTACTAGTTCCGATTCCTGGTTGTGTGCTTGCGGATTGGGTACACTACTTAAAAATTCTTGGGCATAGCCACTAACAGCCCTCACCAAACTTTCAAAAAATTCCCGCCCTCCCGTTAGTGGCTGATTGTAACCAGATAAATAACATTCTGCATTTACCAATATTGATAATTCCGGGCGCATTTCCTGGAAGTGTGCGGCCCTCGTGACATCACTTAACCCTTCTAAAAGCAGTGTACAATTAGGCAAACTGTACTTACGTTGAATATTCATTCCACTTCACCGTCAAAAAGACTAATCCAGAACCGCTGCATTCCAGCTGTACCAGTACAAAATAGTAATTGTCCTAACAAATTTATAGCTAGCTCATCTAATTTTTCATCAGAACTTAATGCCAGTACACCAGAACGTCGAGCATTCATCCGGCTCTTAAAATGCGCTCTAAACCGCTCTAAGTAATTAGATAGGCGCAAATTCTGTTCTAATGGAATCTGCTTTTCTTCCATTTGTTGACATATCATTAGTAACTGGCGAATCACAACAGTTAAACGCCGCGCTATGTAGCAAGCAATGACCACCAGAGCTTTTGCTTCCATGATAGTTAAGGGACGGCGCATGTGCGCTCTCCGCAGCGGATTAGAGCTACGCATCCGCCATAAATTCACCCTATCTTTAACAATTCCTTTTAAATCCAACTCTTGAGCAAAAGTCAAGATTGCTTCCGAACCACCAAGCTCTAAAGCTTCAATTGCCAGTAAAATCAGGTCAATTTGCAGCCTGGTTCTTCGAGGACACGTTTTGGAAGCGATCGCAGGATCTGGTAAAGTGTCCAGAACCATCGGCAATGAGTCTTGAGTTGGACTGTTGAACGGCGTTAAACTTGCTGAGACATTCATTCTATAAATACCTTGTGCGGTTCCAACAGACTAGATAAAACAAATTTAAGATCGGTAGCCAAGACTTGAGCATTAGACTAGTGGCAGTAGCATGGCTACCTGATATATACATTACTTAACTCTTTCTAATCAAAGTTTTCCCTATATTGAAATCAAAATTTTAAAACATCAGTTAATTCGCCTCATTTATTACTGCAATACCTCTCTTAGCTTGATTTAGATTCTAGTTATCGTCAATAATGAACGAAGCTTCAGCCTCGACCCCCAGCGTATGACATTATAGTGTACGATTTTTCAGGTATCGAAAAATTGGGGAGTGAAGATCGCAAATTGGAGACTGGGGACTGCTATAGCTATGAATTTAATTTAAATTATTAACTCCTCACTCTTCACTCCTAACTTTTCCTACTCCCTACTCCTTACTCCTCATTCTCCGTTTTATGGATTTGAAGTCTCTCGTTCGTGACATCCCAGATTTCCCCAAGCCCGGAATTTTATTTCGGGATATTACTACGCTGCTGCGTGATCCCGAGGGACTACGCTATACTATTGACTTTTTAACACAAAAATGCAGCGAAGCTGAAATAAAGCCGGATTATGTCATTGGTATGGAGTCGAGGGGATTCATTTTTGGCTCACCTCTGGCTTATAAGTTAGGAGTTGGTTTTATTCCCGTCCGCAAAAGAGGTAAGTTACCAGCAGCGGTTCACTCAATTGAATATGAACTAGAGTATGGTATTGACTGCCTGGAAGTGCATCAAGACGCTTTACAGGAAGGTAGCCGAGTTTTAATTGTGGATGATTTGATTGCCACAGGTGGAACTGCAAGTGCAACAGCAAATTTAGTGCAGAAGATTGGCTGCGAACTAGTAGGGTTTGGGTTTATTATCGAGCTACGGGGTTTAGAAGGACGTAAATATCTGCCAGACGTGCCGATTATCTCTCTAATTGAATATTAGTTATTTGTCATTGGTCATTGGTCATTGGTCATTGGTCATTAGCAAACAACAAATGACAAATGGCTAATGGCAAAGGACAACTGACAAAGGACAAAGGACAAATGACATCTACGAGAATTTCCTTGGAGACAGGTCGAGATTGGCTAATAAGGCTAGTCACGAATGAAACTTTTGTTTATGTAGTAAAGCGGATATTGCAGGCACTATTGACTTTGTTGTTGGCGTCAGCTTTATCATTTTTCATTATTCAACTCGCTCCTGGTGATTATGTAGATACGCTGCGGCAAAACCCGAAAATATCGCCAGAAAGGATTGAAGAAATCAAGCGGCAGTTTGGTCTAGATAAGTCTTGGCCACAACAATTTGGGCTGTGGCTATGGCGAATCTTGACAAAAGGGGATTTTGGCACAAGTTTTATTTATCAACGTTCAGTAGCATCGCTGTTGTGGGAAAGGGTACCAGCAACTTTGCTATTAGCGATCGCATCTTTAATTGTCACATGGGCGATCGCTATCCCTCTTGGGATCTTTGCTGCTGTTAACCAAAATAAGCTAGCAGACCGACTTTTACAGGTGATTAGCTACGCCGGACAAGGCTTTCCCAGTTTTATCACTGCCTTAGCGCTGCTGGTTTTAGCCCAAATCACCTCGCCCTTATTCCCAGTGGGTAGCATGACTAGCATTAATCATTCGGAACTGTCGTGGTTCGGCAGAATCTTAGATATCGGCTGGCACATGATCTTACCCACGATCGCCCTCTCAATTACTAGTTTTGCTGGTTTACAACGCATTACTCGCGGCGAATTATTGGATGTTTTGCGTCAAGATTACATCCAAACGGCTCGTGCCAAAGGACTGCCAGAGAACCGTGTCATCTACGTTCATGCTCTCCGCAATGCAATAAATCCCTTAATTACCTTATTAGGTTTTGAATTAGCTGGTTTATTAAATGGTGCTTTCATTGCCGAATTTTTCTTCAACTGGCCCGGTTTAGGAAGGTTAACCTTACAGGCTTTACAAGCTCAAGATTTATATTTGTTAATGGCAAGCTTGGTAATGGGTGCAGTGTTGCTGATTGCTGGTAATTTAATCGCCGATTTAATGTTAAAAGCAGCCGATCCACGCATTCGCCTAGAAAATCTCAATTAATCATTAGTCACCTAGAAAATCTCAATTAATCATTAGTCATTGGTCATTGGTCATTGGTCATTGGTCATTGGTCATTAGTTACTGTCCTCCGCTCCCTTACTCTCCCCATGCTGTCTGAAGTCTATTACTTGGTGCGCTCAAAAACTGACGGTAATTATCTTATAGCTCGTCCTGACGCCGAAGCATCAGGTTATTTATTGCTGTTTCGGGAAAACTTTGATGCCTTGAGCTATCTCAACACCCACGCGTCAGAAGTGGCAAACCGCTTTGCCGTGGAATCTATTCCAGGTACACAATTGGGAAACTTGCTCAAACGCTGGGGTTTCAGCGGTGTAGGTATTGTGACTGACCCATTATTGCCCAAGGTTGAGTTTTTGCAGCATAGTTAAGCTTCACTACTGGATCAGGCAAAACTCAAGAGGGGATGTAAAAATCTTGCCTACCCAAACATCTTCTATTTTGATAATCCCAGGTGTTAGGTAGTTGTTTCTTGGATGCTTCCGCATTGGCATTAAAGAGATAATTCCATCCCCCCAACTAGCCTGCTCCCAAGCAGAATAAGGATTTTCATATATGACATCAATCGAGTATGTACCTAATTCAAAATTGCCATACCACCAATAGGTAGCATCTTTTCTGATAAATGCGAACTTCAGTTCACTTTCAAACCATTCAAAATATCCTTCCAATAAGAAAGTCACACTTTCTCCAGGCATCAGTAATTTAAAATCGAATAATTCTACTGTTTGATTTAAAAGATGACATGTAGCCTATCTTCTCAGCTTCTACTTTTTATTAAAAATTATAAATCGTAAGAAATTACGGTAATTATGCGAACTTATGTTACCTAAGTAAGGATGCGTAGGCGCAGCCCGTCGTAGACATCACTCTGCAATTAAAAGTAGTTTTACCATCTTGAAAAAAGTAACCTACTCAACTAACAAAACCAATTCTCTAGTTGAAGTTCTTGAAAATCGGCATAGTCTGAAATATTATTTGTTACCAAAATAAGACCATTTACTTTTGCGATCGCTGCAATCTGTCCATCTGGATACGCGGGAGTTTTTCCTATAGTTACTAGTCGCGCTCTTTCTAAAGCAAACCATTCGGCTGCCACGTTATCATAGGGCAGGATAGAAATATTTGGTTGGACTATATGCAAGAGATACTGCTCAATTCTCTCTCGCCTTTTAGAAGCGGGCAGACGATAGCAACCAAATAGTAATTCATGCCAAGTAACGGAAGCAATATCAAATTCCCCTTGATACTGTTGTAACCTTTGGATAACTGCTGGATTTGGTTGTGGCCTTAATGGCTCAGAAATGACGTTAGTATCCAGTAAAAAGCGGCTCACAAGATGATCTCTCGTCCAGGAGACTTGTCGCGTACATCTTTCCACACCTCATCAGGATCAATCTCGGTTCCTTCTTCTATGATTTCTTGACGAAATCGCTCCACAGATTCCCAAAAACCCGGCTTTCCATGCAACAAACGCTGATATTCAGCCGCAGGTAGAATCACAGCAACTTGCTGCCCCTGTTGCGTAATTTGTACCGATTCGCCTTGTTCAATTCCCTGAAAAATTTTATCCAGATTCTTAGGAACTTGCTCAATTGAATACTGCTGAGACATTGCGCTTTCACCTGTGTCCGTCACTATTTATTAAAAATTGCCAATAAGCTGATGCCCGTCTAAAGTATATAAACACTCTTGATGGTCGTTAACTGTTGACTGTTGACGGTTAACAGTCATCAGTCATCAGGTAAATGTATAAATTAAACGCGTAACAGCTTAGTAAGAAATTATGGCAATTCTGCAAACTGTATTAAGTAAATAAGGATGCGATCGCACAAGTAAAATCAGGCAATATGGGTGAGTTCAACTCATCATCATTGAACAACGTAGCAACTAACTTTAAACTCGCTTGTTCACGTCGATAAACTTCCACTTGTTGGTTGCGCCAATCCACAATCCAATATTCCCTAACACCTCTTGCTGAGTAAAGCTTTAATTTAAGTTCTCTGTCCCGCTTTTCATTCTCAATACCAGCAGATAGAACCTCTACTACCAGTTCTGGCGCACCAGTCAAATGCCCCGCCTCGTCCAAAAGCAGGGGTAATCTCTCATTACTAGCCCAGACAACATCAGGAATCACATTATCATTCTCGCCAAAAATTATGCCTGGAGCAGTTACAACTTCTCCTAAATTAGTACTCTGTGACCAATTATCCAAAGAAGTGCTAATTCTGACACAAGTTTTTTGATGGTTCCAGTGAGGCGCTCTGGTCACAAACAATTCTCCGTCAATAATTTCATAGCGGTTCCCGTTATCTGGAAACAACTCTAAATCGGCGGTAGTCCAGCGCACTCTCTCAGATATCGGCTGGTTCATAGACCATCTTTGTTAGGGGATTTACCTATTCTAGACGGATTGGGTATGGGGTATGGGGCATGTAGAAGAGGCAGAGGGGCGGGGGGCAGAGGGGAAAACTCTTCTCTCTTACTCCCACTCCCCATTCCCTACTCCCTACTCCCTACACCACTACCTTTTCTAAACTCAGCTTAGAACGCTTCACTTGCTCAGGAATCGTTACGGGATAATCTCCAGTAAAGCAGGCAGAGCAGAAATTATTAGTGTCTTCTCGTGTCGCTTCTAGCATTCCTTCCCAACTGAGATAGGCGAGGCTGTCTACTTCCAGTTGTTTGGCAATTTCCGCTACTGACTTGGTAGCAGCAATCAACTGATCTTGAGAATCAGTGTCGATGCCATAGAAGCAGGGATGAGTTACTGGTGGGGAGGAGATTCGCATGTGTACTTCCACCGCGCCAGCTTCACGCAAGGTTTTTACCAATTTACGGCTGGTAGTACCCCGCACAATCGAGTCATCAACAATAATTACTCGTTTACCCGCCAGCACATCTTTGAGCGGGTTGAGCTTCATGCGAATACCTGACTCGCGCATGGTTTGTGTTGGCTGAATAAAGGTTCGTCCAACATAGCGATTTTTAATTAGTCCTTCGCCATAAGCTACACCAGAAGCTTGGGAAAATCCGATCGCAGCTGGGATACCTGAATCAGGAACACCAAAGACAATATCGGCATCTACAAAGGATTCTTTAGCTAGTTGATGTCCTAAGCGCATCCGATAGCTGTACAAACTCTCGTTGTGCATAATGCTATCAGGGCGAGCAAAGTAAATCATCTCAAAGATACACAATTTCCGCTGGGGCTGTTGACTCCAATGATAGGAAGCCAAACCTTCTTCAGTAATCCAAACTAATTCGCCTGGTTCTACGTCTCGCAGGTATTCGGCTCCAATGATGTCTAAACCACAAGTCTCCGAAGCCAAAACGTAACGGATTGGATTACCAGCCAAAGTACCAATTACTAGAGGGCGAATGCCATTGGTGTCCCGGACACCCATAACGCCGTCAGGAGTGCCAATAACTAAACTAAAGGCTCCTTGGCAACGATGGAATGCTTGAATGGAACCTTCTAGCCAATCTGCACCAGCATTGATGGCTTCTGCGATCGCAAAAGCGATCATTTCTGAGTCTGTTGTCGTGACTAAGTTGTATTTTTTCTCAAGCAACTCTTGACGTAATTGCGCTGTATTGACTAAATTGCCATTATGTGCAAGAGCTAATGAACCTAAACGGGTTTCCAGCACTGCGGGTTGGGCATTAACTTTGCGGCTAGAACCTGTGGTGGAATAACGAGTGTGGCCAACAGCAAGGCTACCAGGCAAATGATCCAAGACAGATTCATTAAAGACTTGAGATACCAAGCCCATATCTTTATGGAGGTGTACTTGTGTACCCTCAAAGGTGGCAATACCAGCTGATTCTTGACCCCGATGCTGGAGGGCATACAATCCAAAGTAGGTCAGTTTAGCAACATTTTCTCCTGGTGCGTAGATACCAAAAACACCACAAGCTTCTTCTGGCTTGTCAGGCTGATTTTCATGACTATTGATTGGGTCGGGGTATTCATCCGAAGTGACAGAATGAATCGAAATCATGCTAGCTTTGCTCCTGGTGGGGGGGTCAAGTCACTGGGATTATGTCTATAGATAGTTGCAGCTTTCTTAATAAATCTTTAACCATCTATTAAAACAGTACCCTAATTATGATCAGGGACGCTAATAGTTCTGAGTGATTAGTGCTGAGTTCTGAGTGAAGGCTAAATACCCAGGACTCATCACTCTGGGCTTAGGTAGTGGTATGGACGGCAAGACGCCTAGCGATCGCATGGGAATAGCGATCGTTTATATCTTCGATCCTAACTTTGATTAAGGCTTGGTTATCAGTAGTGAAAACCCCCAAACCGATCTCATAATCACAAACCGTACCCACTCTTTGCCATTCTTGACCCAGATGTTCCTGTAAGTATGATTCCCAAATTTCTTGTTGTGCTGATGCTACAGAAACTAAAATCCTGGCACCACCTTCGGCAAACAACAACTCATCAAAGCGAGATATTGGCTGGGTTGGTGGGATTTCTAAATTGATTTCAGCACCAAGGTTGCCAGCAATACAACATTCTGCTATTGCGATCGCCACTCCTCCCTCAGCACAATCATGGGCTGAACGTACCCAACCATTACGAATTCCTTCACGGCAAACTTTCTGAACGCGACGTTCCAAGTCAAAATCTATCCGTGGCGGTTTTCCGGCAACAGTATTGTGGATAGTGGCTAAATACTCGGATGCTCCCAAACTGATTTTGGATGTCAGAGGTAATCCGAGAAGATAAATCACATCGCCGGATGCTTGCCAACCTTGACCACAAATTTTGGTGATATCGGGAATCAAGCCCACCATACCCACTACTGGGGTGGGATAAATTGGTTGTGGGATGCCTTGAGAATCAAGAGTCTCATTGTACAAAGAGACATTACCGCCTGTGACGGGAGTTGCCAATTCTCGACAACCTTCTGCCAAACCGCGACAAGCTTCTGCCAATTGCCAGTAACCAATCGGTTTTTCTGGAGAGCCAAAATTCAGGTTATCTGTCACCGCCAGAGGTTCTGCACCCACACAGCTAAGATTGCGTGCAGCTTCTGCCACCACTGCCTTAGCTCCTTCGTAGGGGTCAAGATAAACATAACGAGGATTGCAATCTACCGTTGCCGCCACCCCTAATTTTGAATTTTGGATTTGGGATTTTAGATTGGGGATTTCTTCAAGCGGGCGCAAGCGCACCACAGCCGCATCTGCACCACCTGGCAGTATCACAGTATTGTTCTGTACTTGATGGTCATACTGACGATATACCCAACTTTTAGATGCGATCGTGGGTGTATCGAGCAAAGTTAGCAAAATATCATTCCAACTTTGCACGCCTCCTTGGAGTTCTATTCCAGCAGTTGTGCAAGCAGGTAAAGAATCAGGAGTCCATTCCCAAGCTTGACGGGCATATTCTGGCGGTTCTGCTAATAATTCCCGTTCATATAGTGGGGTATTCTCAGCCAAAGCCTCGGCGGGAATTTCTGCTGCTACTGCACCTTGAAAGAGAATCCGCACGATGGGTTCAGCGATGACAGTACCAGCAACAACGGCTTGAAGTCCCCAACGATGGAAAATGTCGATTAATTCCTGCTCACGCCCCTTGTGGGCAACGAATAGCATTCGTTCTTGAGATTCCGAAAGCAAATATTCGTAGGGAACCATCCCCGTTTCTCTTGCGGGAATCTTATCTAAATCTAGTTCAATTCCCACACCACCTTTTGCCGCCATCTCTGAAGTAGAACAGGTGATACCGGCTGCTCCCATATCTTGGGCGGCGACAACTGCACCTGTCTTAAAGGCCTCTAAACAAGCTTCAATTAAAGACTTTTCCAAAAAGGGGTCGCCCACTTGCACAGCAGGGCGATCGTCTATTGACTGATCGCTCAATTCTGCGCTGGCAAAACTAGCCCCTCCCATGCCGTCGCGCCCAGTGGTGGAACCAACATACAGCACGGGGTTGCCTAAGCCAGATGCTCCAGATTTGACGATTTCTGGTGTTTCCATCAAACCTAGTGCCATAACATTCACCAGAGGATTACCAGAGTAAGCAGAGTCAAAGTAGACTTCGCCGCCAACTGTGGGTACTCCCACACAATTACCATAATGGGCAATTCCTGCTACTACACCGCTAAACAGCCGTTGGGTTTTGGCATCTTCTAAGGAACCAAAGCGTAGTGAGTTTAATAGGGCAATGGGACGCGCACCCATTGTAAAGATATCTCTGAGAATGCCTCCTACTCCCGTTGCGGCTCCCTGAAAGGGTTCAACCGCTGAGGGGTGGTTGTGGGATTCAATCTTAAAAGCTAGTTGCAGTCCGTCACCCAAGTCTACAACACCAGCATTTTCGCCAGGCCCTACGAGGATGCGAGATCCCTCAGTGGGAAATTGTTTGAGTAGAGGTCGGGAATTTTTGTAACAGCAATGTTCTGACCACATTACCCCAAACATTCCAAGTTCAGCTTTGTTGGGATGACGCCCTAACCGACGGACAATTTCTGTGTATTCTTCTGGTTTTATACCTTCAGCAGCAATTTCTTGAGGGGAAAAGGGAGCAGGAGATGTGGCGGTCATGGAAATAATGCACCAATTGTACAGAGCATTATTCTATCGATTTACTTGCCTTATAGGTGTAGTTCTAGGATGGTTCATGGCAGATAAGTTACTGCTTGATCCTCCAAGGTGACGCTAGACCTGCTGCCATTTCTGTTTAGAAACTAAGTAGCTTGCAATACTTCTTCATCTTCGGCAATCAGCATTGAAGGTAGTAGCTTTTAATCTACCCTTGCCTCTTTCTCCCCCTGCCCCCGCCTTATCTCAACAATAATTATTTACGCCGATCTACTTATCCTGCTTAATTTTGGTGATTATTTATTCACTTCCTCCGTTTTGTAAAGCACATTGACTTTTTTACTGAAAGTAAAAAAGTATAAAAAATTACAGTATTTTTGTCAGAAAATACGTGCTTAGATATCGAAAGACTATTCATTATCTACCTGGAGATAGATTGTATGAAACACTTAACTGTTGGTAATTATACTGGTAGTAATAAAATTTTTTTGAATCCTGCATCGATTATTTCCAGATTATGGAAATGGTTATCATCCTGTCAAATTAAGCACTAGTTGAACCCAGAAAAAATTTATAGGATGCGATGCCTGTGACGGGCTACACCTACGCACTTGCAGAATGTGGTGTTTAATGTGTTGAGCTTAAGTGAGTTCTGCAACAGTAGACTCAATTACTGAATGGCTTTTGGTAAAAGAATTCCGGGAATTTTTTGATAGACTGCTCATGCAAATGAGCAAACCGCTCATAATAAACCTAATTGAGAAGATTTGGCTTATGCCTAGACTTACTATTCCACCGAATTTCATCGGTACCCCCGATTCCGACACTTTAATGGGGGAAGAGTTAAATGGATCACCAGCAATTGGCATTGATGTTTTAACTGGAGGTTACATCCGTACACTTTCAGGCAAAGACACGATTACTGGTAACGGTACTGGCAAAGACTTTAAAGGCAGCCGCAGCGGCGAAAACGGTGGTGCTGGTACGGGCATAGCTAATAGCGGCAGTCTGAATGCAGGGAACGGAAAAGACACGATTACTGGCATAGGTACTGGCGGCAACGGCGGTGACTACGGCTACGAGAACATCAATTCTAATCCCGGCAACGGTGGTACTGGAACAGGAATCATTAACGGTGGCAGTCTGAATACAGGGGACGGAGATAATACGATCGCCGGCACAGGCACTGGCGGCACTGGCGGCAACAACGGCAGGGACGGCAACGACGGCGATATGGGTGGTAATGGGACAGGCATCGCTAATAGCGGCAGTCTGAATGGAGGAAACGGGAAAGACATGATTACTGGCACTGGTACTGGTGGTAACGGCGGCACCAGCTACCAGGGTGGTAACGGCGGTAATGGCGTAGGTATAGCCAATAACGGCAGTCTGAAGGCAGGAGACGGAGAAGACACGATCACTGGCACTGGTACTGGCGGCAACGGCGGCGGCGGTCCCGTAGGCGGCAACGGTGGTTCTGGGACAGGCATCGCTAACAGTGGCAGTCTGAATACAGGGGACGGAAAAGACACAATTACTGGGACTGGTGCTGGTGGTAACAGCCCCAGCCGCGTCAAAGACTTTGGTGGCTACAGTGGTTCTGGAACAGGAATCATTAACGGTGGCAGTCTGAATACAGGGGACGGAGAAGATACGATCATCGGCACTGGTACTGGCGGCAAAGGCGGCGATAGTCGATACTCAGGCGAGAATGGCGGCACTGGAATCGGCATCGCTAATAGCAGCAGTCTTAATACAGGGGACGCAAACGACATGATCATCGGTATCGGTACTGGTGGTATCGGTGGCGGTCCTGAACTTCCCGAAACTATTGGTAGCGGCGGTATTGGGACAGGCATCGTTAACAGTGGCAGTCTAAATGCAGGGTACGGAGAAGACACGATCATCGGTACAGGCACTGGCGGCAGGGGCGGCAGTACCCGCTACTTCGACGGCAACGGCGGGGATGGCATAGGCATCGCTAACAGTAGCAAGCTGGATACCGGAGACGGAAAAGATACTATTATCGGCACAGGTATTGGTGGCAACGGTGGTACTGGAATCGACGGTACTGGAACCGGCATCCAGAACACTAAAGACGGCATTATCACTACAGGGTGGGGCAGCGACACGATTACGGGCTATGGCAACAGTTCTGGAATCAACTCCATCGCCTATGGCATCTTCAATGATGGAGTTATTGATAGCGACAATGGTTCTGACAAACTTACCGGACAGGCTACAGCAACAATTGGTAGTACTGCCTATGGCATTTATGGAAAAGGAATCATTCAGACTGGCAATGGCAATGACGAAATTATTGCCACCAGTATCCTAGATGGAGTTCAACAAAAAGTTTCTATCGGTGGCGGCATCAAGATTGCTCTGGGCACTGGAGATGACTACTTCAAAGGGTTTGGGGAAGCGACTGTTGATGGCGGGGATGGTTTTGACACCCTCGATCTTAGAGCTTTCAATCGCTCCCAACTGCTCGTATCTGGTGTTATTTCTAGCAATACCCTTAAAACTGCCAACATCACTTTCAATAATAATGAAAACCCCATTAGCTTATCTACAGCTGGCTTTGAGAAATTTATCTTTGCAGATGGCTCTTTCTGCTACAGCACTTTGGCAAACGGGGCATAGATTTGTTAATTCCTCTATCTCGTGTTTTAACCCCTGAGTCTCTAATTGGTGTTGTTTGCTCTTAAGCTGAAAAAGAATCTACCACCTATGTATTGTTAGCTCTCAACTTCCATAGATTTACTGAAACTCAGAGATTATTCGGGTGTATGCAGTTTAGATGTAACAATCAAGTGACGAGAATCACACGTATCTATGATTAGGATCGTCACTCTGCGATCGCTAGCTAGGCATAATTAATGACAACTGAACTCTAGCCGAGTCATTAATAGGGAACACACTTAATAGCCGACAGCCTTAATCTAAGGACTGTCGGTTTTTTATATGCGTATGCCTTCATCCTTTGACAAATACCCCATAAATATACCCAATAAAATTTCCCCACAACTGGTTAGTAACTTGACAGAGATTTAGCCATAGCCACTACCAAATGTGGGGAAGGTATGATCAAATTGGGTATCTTATGCCTATCGAGCGCTTATTGCACTCACTTTAGTAGACCAGAAGTATACTCCTAGAACCAGCACACACTTTGAATTAAGACATCGCTTGAATGATGTAATCAAAATAGGGTGATGCTTCGGCAGCGTCTTCTGCACTCAGTAAGCTAAGGGAGGCTGTTTTGAGGGAATTTATCGCTTCTACCATTCCAGGCACAGGAACGCCCAATGAATTGTACATTTCCCGTACACCAATCAAACCAATTTTTTCAATTGGCTCTTTGTCGCCGGCAAGCACACCATAAGTAATTAGACGTAAGTACCAGCCAAAATCACGGATACATAGAGAGCGTTGACGTTCTCCGTAAGCATTACCTCCGGGGGAGATAAAGTCAGGACGCTTCTGCCAAAGTTGTTTGGTTGCTTCCTGAACTATCTTTTTTTCGTTTTCGGCTAAGGTAGCCGCAATCCGCGTCCGTTGTACGCCGGTTTCCAAAAAGTCTTTGATATTTTTAAGTTCGCCACTGCTGGGATAACGCAGTTCGTCGTCGGCTTTGAGAATAACTTGGCTAATTACAGTCATGATTATTGAAATCACCTGAAATATTATCTGTTAGTTTAGCGAGTTGGAGGTACACAAGTGAAGGGATAGGAGTTACTTATGTCTTGAATTTATCTGTTTGGGCGAGATGAGGGAGCAGGGGAGGCAGGGGAGGCAGGGGAAGCAGGAGAAGAAGAATTAATAACTAATGTGCAATACCCCATGCCCCATGCCCTAATAACTAATGACTAATGACTAATGACTAATGACTAAAATAATTTGGCAACAGGGTGAATTAATTGAAGTGACGATCGCTAATCTGAGTGATACAGGCGATGGAGTGGGACGCGCTGATGAGCGTGTAGTGTTTGTCCCAGATACTGTACCAGGCGATCGCGCCATTGTCCGCTTGGTTCATGTTAAACCAAAATACGCCCACGGTAAGCTCCAGGAGCTATTAGAACCATCTCCTGGGCGTATCCGACCCAATTGTATTGTGGCGGATAAGTGCGGTGGTTGCCAGTGGCAACATGTTAATTATGACTACCAGCTAATAGCCAAGCAAAACCAAGTTATCCAAGCTTTGGAACGTATTGGCGGTTTTGTCCAACCACCGGTAGATCCGGTACTCGCCGCCTCTTCTGCTTTAGGCTACCGTAATAAATCTACATATCCTCTAGGTATATCAGCAACAGGACAGGTACAAGCTGGTTACTACCAAAAAGGTAGTCACCAATTAATTAATTTAAATCAATGTCCAGTCCAAGATTCACGATTAAATCCCTTACTTGCCGAAGTTAAGCAGGATATCCAACAACGGGGTTGGCAAATTTATAACGAACAGCGCCATCAAGGAAAAATTCGCCATCTTGGTTTACGCATTGGCCGACACACTGGAGAAATGTTGCTGACTTTGGTGGTGAAAGACTGGAATTTATCAGGAATTGAAACCCAAGCGCAGGAATGGTTAAAGCGTTATCCCCAATTAGTGGGAGTGTCGCTCAACCGCAATAGCGATCGCACAAATGCTATCTTTGGATCAGAAACCCGTTGCATCGCCGGAGTCCCACACCTGCGTGAGAATTTTGCTGGATTGGAATTTCAAGTGCGCCCAGATACATTTTTTCAAGTGTATACAGAAACAGCAGAGGCACTATTGCAGGTAATTCAATCAGAACTCAATCTTCAAGGGCATGAGTTGCTAGTTGATGCCTATTGTGGTATTGGGACTTTAACTTTACCCCTCGCCAAAAAAGTACGTATTGCTACAGGATTAGAAGTGCAACCAGCAGCAGTGGAACAAGCTATTTTGAATGCCCACCGCAACGGAATTGATAATGTGACATTCCAAATTGGGGCAGTAGAGAAATTACTTCCAAAAATGGGCACAATACCAGAAGTAGTAATACTCGATCCACCACGTAAGGGGTGCGATCGCGCAGTGATAGACACTTTACGGCAGTTGAAACCATCTCGGATTGTTTACGTCAGCTGTAAAGTAGCCACCCTCGCCCGCGACCTGAAATTACTTTGTCAAGATGGGCAATATACTATCACACGGGTACAACCTGCTGATTTTTTTCCTCAAACGGCTCATATTGAAGCTGCCGCCTTTCTTGAACTATCACATTTGCACAAGGATAGTAATTCCTTTACAAAAACTGAAATTTGAAATTTTTAGTCTAGTGCATACTAAAGATGCTAAAATTGAATTAAGCCAAAAATAAAAATTCATTTTGTTTAAATAAATTCAAGTTGCATAGGTTCTTAGAAATATGAATTGGATTGTGTAAATGACAAATCGGCAATTAACTAGAGTATGCCAATACTCTGTCAAATTACGAGCATCTTTTTAAGTTGCTGAACTCATTATCAAAACTATTCCAGCCGTTATATATTTAAACAATCCCAAATCATACTATAGGGCTAATGCTCCCTAGCATTTTCAAAATTTAGTTTTAAAGACGCAAGTTTGAAGGCAGCATGACCACCTCAAGTTTTATCAGGGTGCCTGTAATAGCAAACTGATGTCTAGCTAACTGAAAGCTATGGGGTTTCTCTTGTGATTACAATTTCACTCCGTCCAGTTGCACGTTATTGGGGCACTATTAGTTTTGCCTCAACCCTCTACCTTTGTCCAATATTAGATTTACTGTTGGCAGAAATCCCAGCTAAATTACAAGCAGAACTGCGGCTAGGACTTCAAGAAGCCTTAGTAAACGCAGCTAAACATGGTAATAATCTCGATCCAAGTAAAACTGTTGTAGTCCGTTTTTCCTTAATAGACAATCAATATTGGTGGGTAATATCAGACCAGGGTAGCGGCTTTACCCCTTCATCTACTAGTGAAGAAGAACCAACAGACTATCTACCACCAGATGAGTCAGAAAATGGCCGTGGTTTATGTCTTCTCCATCAAATTTTTGATCAGGTGGAGTGGAACCGCAAAGGCACAGAATTAAGGCTTTGTAAACAAATGGAAACTCGCCGGGGATTATCTCTGCGGCGATAAGAGGGGAGTGGGGAAAGTTATTAGTTGATTGATTTTATTCCCTACTCCCTACTCCCTACTTACCGTGAGTTGGACAAGGAGGCGCAGAAATAGAGCGATCTAACCAACCAATTGCCTGTTCTAATCTAGCTTGAGCTTCTTGTGGCTGATTCTTTAAAAGATACACAATAGCTGCTGCCACTTGTTCATTAGCGCGAGAATTGCGGTTAGACTTGAGGCGATGCCAATCGTTAGGGGAAATGCTCAGTCTTTCCATAAGGGCTTGAGCAAGTTCTAGAGTACTAAGTTCATTCAGTTGACTGGTTTTCGGCAGCTGGGTAGATTGGGACATAACTATTGGCACATTTGCATTTACTTCTACTTTACTACTTGTAAATGAAGCCGCCAAAACAATCACAGCCGTCAGCAGAAAATCCCGAACCAGATTTTGAACAAGAACTAGAGGAAGTAGAGCGATCGCTTCTATCCTTAAAAGAACGTTACGATCAAGTGCAACGCGATCGCCAACAACAGGCACAATGGCAACAGCGCCGGGATCAACTAAAGCACAATAAATCTCAGACACCAGAAATCAAAGCAGAGTTACGGCACATTCAACAGCAGTTGGAAAGGCTAGAACTAAACTTAGAAAGCCAGTTATTTTCTTGGCGTAGCCTCAAAAAACCTTTCTGGCAAGTCGTCCGCTTTGGTGGAATGGGCGTTATCATAGGCTGGATATTAAAGTCTTATGCTGGATAAATCCAATTTTGGATTTTAGATTTTGGATTTTGGATTGGGTTAAAGAGTTAAGATTCTTTAATATATGTACTTTTTACGTTGACGAAATACAAGTTGTAAAATATGGCAAATCGACGGATTGCAGAAATATTGCGAAGTGGTCAACCTGATGAGTCCCTCCAAGTTCAAGGCTGGGTGCGGACGAAGCGTGAATCCAAAGGGTTTGCTTTTATTGAAGTCAATGACGGCTCATCACTAGCTAATTTGCAAGTCGTCATCAATCAGGATTTGCCCGATTACGAAGGTATATTGAAAAAACTGAATACAGGTGCTGCTGTTGAGGCTACAGGGGTACTGGTGGCTTCTCTGGGTAAAGGACAGCGAATTGAGTTGAAAGCCGAGACAGTGAAAGTTTACGGTGAAGCTGATCCCGATACATATCCCCTGCAAAAGAAACGCCATTCCTTTGAATTTCTGCGAACCATTGGACATTTGCGATCGCGTACTAATTCCTTTGGTGCAGTTTTCCGTGTCAGAAATGCTTGTTCAGCAGCAATTCACCAATTTTTCCAAGAAAGAGGCTTTTTATGGGTACACACACCCATCATCACCGCTAGCGACTGCGAAGGCGCGGGTGAACTATTTAGCGTTACCAGTTTAGATTTAAAGAATATTCCCCGCACAGAAAACCAAGCAGTAGATTACAGCCAAGACTTTTTTGCTAAACCCACATATTTAACAGTTAGCGGCCAGTTGGAAGCGGAAGTAATGGCAATGGCGTTTAGTAACGTCTACACCTTTGGCCCTACCTTCCGTGCAGAAAATTCCAACACCTCGCGCCACCTAGCAGAATTTTGGATGGTTGAGCCAGAAATGGCTTTTTGTGACTTAGAAGGCGATATGGATTTAGCTGAGGCATTTCTCAAACATATTTTTAAATATGTATTGGAAACTTGCCCAGAAGATATGGAATTTTTCAATGAACGCATTGATAAATCTGTGTTGGCGACAGCCGAAAATATTATTAACAATCAGTTTGAACGGTTAACTTATACAGAAGCGATCGCACTTTTAGAAAAAGCTGATGTTAAATTTGAATATCCTGTGAGTTGGGGTTTAGATTTACAATCAGAACACGAACGCTACCTAGCTGAACAATTATTTAAAAAGCCTGCGATCGTTACAGATTATCCAGCGCAAATCAAAGCATTTTATATGCGCTTGAATGACGATGAAAAAACTGTCCGCGCAATGGATATTCTCGCACCCAAAATTGGCGAAATTGTCGGCGGTTCTCAGCGTGAAGAACGTTTAGAAGTATTAGAACGCCGCGTGTTAGCGCAAGGATTAAAACCAGAAGACTTGTGGTGGTATCTTGATTTGCGTCGTTACGGTACTGTTCCACACGCAGGTTTCGGGTTGGGTTTCGAACGACTCGTGCAATTTATGACTGGTATGGGAAATATTCGTGATGTGATTCCGTTTCCGCGTACACCCCAAAGTGCTGATTTTTAGTTTGATAAATTGAAAACCAGGCGATTATAAATTGCGTCACACAAAATAAACCAAGTCCGTCTGTGCAGACTCATAAAAACTTTAAAACCCGCATTCGCGGGTTTTACTTGTATAGCCACGTATTTTCTAAAGCTATTAAAATTAAGAATTTTGAATCTCCTGTTGTAAAACTTGAATTTGCTCAATAGATAATTCAGTAACTTGAGCAATTTGCTCTAAGCTCATTCCAATTCGCAACAAATTTAAAGCCAACTTTCTTGTTGTTTCCGCTTTCCCTTCTGCTTTCCCTTCTGCTTTCCCTTTGGCTTCGCCTTCTTCTAGGATTTGTTGATAAATGACTGATTCGCGCATAATCTCACTCCTTAAAATCTTGCTAATTACATTTTTATCTAACACCAGACCTGCTAAAATGCCACTTGCAGCAGCTATATTTCTTTGTAGCTGGCGATCGCTAATTGCTTCAACTGCTTTGGCTACTTGGGTTAATACCATTGTAGGATCGTTTGTCTGACTTAGCACGGCAAAGGGTAATAGACCTGGAATACTCATAAACCTGTCTGTTGGTTGTTCCCACAGGCGTATTACCTCAAACTGATGGTAAGTGTTGTTTAATCTAAAACTGTTTTCACTGACTAATTCTGAACTGGTTTTTCTCAAATAGATTACTATTTGACGCATTTCTTTGTTAGGAAAGCGGCGATAAACCCTAACTCGATAATCTAACATCCGAAAGGGCATATCTTCATCAGGGTCTGTTTGAAATTCGGTATGCAGAACTAAATCATCAGATTGCAATAAAATTAATGAATCGGCGCGAATTGGTTCGCTTGATAATTCAGTAGGGCTAAGTTCTGTTAATTTAATCGGTGAACCTAGTAACCATGTTGCTAAATCATCTTTGAAGTTTTCGGCAATGAATTTACAGATATTGTCATACATGGCAGCCTGAAAGTGACTGTATTAGGTATTGTTGATAAAAATTAAGTTTGTTGCTGTTGGGTTTCCTTTTGTCAACCCAACCTACTGTTACTGAATTTTAGTTTACATTTGACAGATCAAAGAATCCTGATTTCGAGATTAGTTTTGAAATACGGGCTTCCGAAGCATATTCACTATGGAGAAACATAGCGAGGATGGTGATGAAATTTCCAGAAGGAAGTATGATGGCCAAAAAGGTCATCACTTGACCAATTTCATCCCTGCTGCTTTAGGATCAAAATCAGGGGGGAAAATAGTAGGACATGGATGTTTTGTAAAATTAGATTTACAAGTCTCAGGGCTAGTACTCTGATCTGTATATTGCGCTTCTTCTAAGTTTGCACCCTGTAGATTAACTGCTATCAGCTTTGCTCCTTGTAGATTGGCTTTCGACAGGACTGCCCCTTGTAGATTAGCAAAACCCAGGACTGCCCCCTGGAGACTAGCAAAACTTAAGTTTGCCCTTTTTAGATTGGCTTTGAAAAGGATTGCCCCTTTTAGATTTGTTTCTATTAGGAATGTCCCCTGTAGATTGGCATATTGTAGGTTCGCCTCCTGTAGATTAGCATTGTTTAACTCTGCCTCTGAAAGTTGAATACCACCCTTCTTCTCAAAATCTTCAAGATATTTATGAGAAGGAACCAAGTAAGCCGTTGGTACTTCTAAGCCAGATAAATTTTCCCTCTGCCAACGCAACCAAAACCAAGGAATTCTTCTTGGTTCACTGCTGAGAAACTCTAATGCCCGTACTCTTCCACCACTACCAGCCTGTCCACTTGCTGCACTAATAACTTGCCATGCTTGATAAACTTGTAAATCACGGCGTTGTTGTTCACCAGCAATAAATGTAATCGCACCAATCAGCACTGAAGCGTTTACTGCTTGACTTAAAGCTTTAAAGGATATGGCATTTTTTATTGAATTTGTAGTAGAGACTTTTAATTTTCTATATCGCTTGTCTATTTTCCATAAGGGGATAGACCACCAGTGTTTATTTACAAATTCTATTGCTTTAGACCAATCATCTTCAGGATTACCGCTTTCTCCTTTGCGTTCACGAGTTGCCCATATTTCATAAGCTTTAGCCTGAATTAATTCTACTGGAATAGATTGTCGCGGAATAAGTTGCGACAATCGTTGTAGTTTCTT
The DNA here is from genome assembly GCF_034932245.1 of Nostoc sp. UHCC 0251. Taxonomy (NCBI): domain Bacteria; kingdom Bacillati; phylum Cyanobacteriota; class Cyanophyceae; order Nostocales; family Nostocaceae; genus Nostoc; species Nostoc sp. UHCC 0251. Next base: position 42,625 of record NZ_JAYGHD010000005.1, on the reverse strand, counting down.
TAGCATTTTGTTTTATAACACAATCACATAAACAGCTTGTTTTAAACATAAACACTACCTAATTACTAAGTAATTCTTGTCTATGCCGCTCCTGTTCTTGCTGCTCAACTCCTTGGCTTACTTCCAAATATTTTTTTACGGCTGAACTAGATTCACTTAAGGTTCTATTAATACAGTTCCCTAAAACTTTGACAAAGTAACATATATAGCAGTTATCAGTTCAGTATTAAATCTCATACACAATAAATTAGGGTTACAACAATTGTTGTAACCCTACAGATTCGCTATATTCAATTTGCTCGAAGCCCTTATAGAATAACAATTAACCTCATAACTACTGAATTATGAGCAATTCTTCACATTTACTACATCTAGTTTAATGGTTTGCAAAGGTAAATACTTTCTTACTTGCCTACGTGGGATAAGTGACGCTAGTGTTAAAAGAATTGTGCATAGTAAAACCCCCATCCCAGAAGTCGAGTAGGAAGCTAGAATGGCAATTCCAAATAAACAAGTAAAATCTAATACTGATATTTTAGATAATAGACGCACCCAAACTCGCATCCAAGTTCGCATTCCTAAAGACTTGTATGAGGAACCAGTCATTTCACGACTGGTTTCTCACTATGGGGTCATAGTCATTATTGCTGATGCTCAGGTAAGCGCAAACGTGCCACAATATAGCTGCTTCGATCTGGAACTGCGAGGTACTGTTTCTCAGATTGAAAGCGCCCTAACTTACCTAGATGAACTAGATTTAGAAGTTTTGCACCAATCCAGCCCTGAAGAAGATGGTTGGTAATCAATTTTAAATTTCGGATTTTGGATTTTAGATTATCAATCCAAAACCCAAAATCTAAAATCTAAAATCGGTTATGCCATTTGATTTTCAATAGCCCACCGCGCTAGTTCAGTGCGGTTATGGAGATTGGTTTTGCCCAACATGTTGGACACATGGCTTTCAACCGTGCGCTGACTAACATTTAGTTCTTCAGCAATTTCCCGGTTAGCTAAACCCCTAGCGACAAACTGGACTACTTTCAGTTCGGTTGGGGTTAATTGCACATCGAAGGGAACCTGGATGCGGGAACCGTTTTCGCCTCCTTTAGCTTGGTGTTCTTTCCAACGGATAGTTTGTTTCAGCGAGGATTCAACTTGCGCTACGAGTTCTTCTGGTTCAAAAGGTTTGACCATATAAACATCAGCACCTTTATTCAGACCCTTAACTCGGTCTGCACTTTGTCCCTTAGCTGAAAGGAAAAGAACCGGAATCCAACTGGTGCGTTCGTTTTGCCGGACTTGTTCTACAAAAGTATATCCGTCCATTTCCGGCATCATCACGTCGCAGATAATCATGTCTGGAACATCTTGCTCTAAAATTTCCAGAGCTTCACGTCCATTTTCGGCGGTGATGACTTCGTATCCCCGGAATTCTAAGTAATCCTTCACCAGCAAGATGAGGTTAGGGTCATCATCAATCAATAGAAGTCGTTTGTGATCTTTCATGCTGGGCTCTTTCATAGCAGTGGCACTTGTCGCGCTTCGGTCCATCAAAGTCTTGAATATTTATCCTCTATCGTGGGTTATTTCGAGATGTTGTCCTTTTTCCTACTTAACTTGCCTTTGCTGTCTCGAAACCTCAAAAATGCCGAGCACTTTCAAGAGACTAGTAGCTCGATAGCAAAAGTCCAGCAAGGATACGTATAGCAGTAGTATCTATAATGCGCTATTATATATCGCATTGAAAGTGGCAGGCGAAAAAACACTGATTAAATAATAATCCTTCTGACTTACAAGTAAGTATTGGCTTAAAGATGACCCTACCTCAAAACCAACCCGCACTTTCTTAAAGCTTACTGCTGTACCATATCCTTCGGTTATTAAGCCTCTATGAGGTGTTCACAAGAAACTAGGGAAGTTTCTGGCAAAGGATGGGTTAAAAATGCATATTCTTCTACCACCTTATTGCCTGATTACACCTTATTGCTTATTAAGAGTTCTTGGATGATCCGCTCAATAACTTCCAGGCTTGCTTGGCGATATCAGACACCATCAGTGTAAACCACCATTATGAGTCTAGAACAACAAACGCGCAAGCAGTTGGCTTTTAGTTCTATGGACGCAAATGGGATGACTCTGTTGCGGCTCATCAAATTTTAACTCTTTAAGTCGCTTTTTAAGTATTCCCAGGATTCCAGACTAGCTCGTTTTGAGCAGCAGCTAGCAATTGTCTGGTCAGCGCCAATTCCTAACTCTCCGCTCCCTACTCTCTTCGTAACTTACGGAACAAAACCCGAAAGGTATAAATAATTAAGCATTTATACTTAAGTATATCTTTGAGCCTTTAGTTCGGGAACCCGTACTCAAAGAATTCTTGCCATTGGACGCTAATTTTCGGTAGATTAGCACTCAGGAGTTGAGAGTGCTAATCTCTAAAGGAAAGAAATAATATGGCAGCTTTATCTCTAAGCGTTTCTACAGTTAAACCTTTAGGCGATCGCGTTTTCGTAAAAGTGAACGCCTCTGAGGAAAAGACCGCAGGTGGTCTGTATTTGCCCGATACCGCTAAGGAAAAGCCCCAAGTAGGGGAAGTAGTGGCACTTGGCCCTGGCAAGCGTAATGACGACGGAAACCGTCAAGAATTGGAAATCAAAGTCGGCGATAAGGTGCTGTACTCGAAGTACGCCGGCACTGACATCAAACTCGGCACCGAAGAATATGTACTGCTTTCTGAAAAAGATATTTTAGCAGTCGTTATCTAGTGGGGAGTGGGGAATGGGGAATAGGAAAGAGTTTTCCCGATGCCCAATGCCCAATACCCAATGCCTAATTCAACAAAAATATTGACTTACTCCCGGAATTTAGACACCTATGGCAAAGCGCATTATCTACAACGAAAACGCCCGTCGCGCCTTGGAACGAGGCATTGACATCCTGGCTGAGGCTGTAGCTGTTACCCTTGGCCCCAAAGGTCGTAACGTAGTCCTAGAAAAGAAATTTGGCGCACCACAAATTGTTAATGATGGTGTAACGATCGCCAAAGAAATCGAATTAGAAGACCACATTGAAAACACTGGTGTAGCTCTGATTCGTCAAGCTGCTTCTAAGACCAATGATGCTGCGGGCGATGGTACAACCACTGCTACCGTTTTAGCTCATGCGATCGTCAAAGAAGGCTTGCGGAACGTTGCAGCTGGTGCTAACGCAATTTCCCTGAAGCGTGGTATTGACAAAGCTACTGCCTTTTTGGTAGACAAAATCAAAGAACACGCCCGTCCAGTGGAAGATTCCAAAGCCATTGCCCAAGTTGGTGCGATCTCGGCTGGTAATGACGAAGAAGTTGGTCAGATGATTGCCCAAGCAATGGACAAGGTGGGCAAGGAAGGCGTAATTTCCCTAGAAGAAGGGAAATCTATGTTCACCGAGTTGGAAATCACTGAAGGGATGCGCTTTGATAAAGGCTACATCTCTCCTTATTTTGCTACCGACCCTGAGCGGATGGAAGCGGTTTTTGATGAGCCTTTCATACTGCTGACGGATAAGAAAATCGCTTTGGTACAAGACCTTGTACCAGTGTTAGAGCAAGTAGCTCGTGCTGGTCGTCCTTTGGTGATTATCGCCGAAGATATTGAAAAAGAAGCTTTGGCAACTTTGGTTGTAAACCGTTTGCGCGGTGTACTCAACGTAGCTGCTGTTAAGGCTCCTGGCTTTGGCGATCGCCGCAAAGCACTACTAGAAGACATCGCTGTTTTAACTGGTGGTCAACTAATCACCGAAGATGCTGGTCTGAAGCTAGATAACACCAAGCTGGATAGCCTGGGTAAAGCTCGCCGAATCACCATCACCAAGGACAGCACCACAATTGTTGCCGAAGGTAACGAGGCTGCTGTTAAGGCTCGTGTAGAACAGATTCGTCGTCAAATCGATGAAACCGAATCTTCTTACGACAAAGAGAAATTACAAGAGCGTCTTGCTAAACTCTCTGGTGGTGTCGCTGTAGTGAAAGTGGGTGCAGCGACCGAAACCGAAATGAAAGACAAGAAGTTGCGCCTAGAAGACGCTATCAACGCCACCAAAGCTGCTGTGGAAGAAGGCATTGTTCCTGGCGGTGGTACAACTCTGGCTCACCTTGCTCCTGAATTGGAAGTTTGGGCAAAGAGCAATCTTAAAGATGAAGAGTTGATTGGTGCTTTGATTGTCGTTCGCGCCTTACCTGCCCCTCTGAAGCGGATTGCTGAAAACGCCGGTCAGAATGGTGCTGTGATCGCTGAACGCGTGAAAGAGAAAGACTTCAACGTTGGCTACAACGCTGCGACAAACGAATTCGTCGATTTGTTAGCTGCTGGTATTGTTGATCCTGCGAAAGTGACTCGTTCTGCTCTGCAAAACGCTGCTTCCATCGCTGGTATGGTGTTGACAACCGAATGTATTATAGTTGACAAGCCTGAGCCTAAAGATAGTGCTCCTGCTGGCGCTGGTGCTGGTGGCGGCGACTTCGATTACTAATACTTTGTAGTTCCATAACTTGTAAAACAGCTGCTTCCGAATGAATGGAGGCGGCTGTTTTTTTGTGTCAGTAATAAAATGGCTTTTACTGAAGAAGAATATCGGGATAACACGACGATTCACCAATATCAGGTTGTTCGTTTTTGGGAGCAAGATTCAACACTATTTTTAGCTAATCCGGCGCTGTTACCTTTAGCAAGTTTGACACGAACTGACTCGCCACAAACTTTACTGGCACAAGTGGCTGAACAAGTCGCTACAATTCCAGATAGGGAGGAGCGACAAAATATTGCGGGTTGTGTAGAAATTCTGGCGGGTTTGCGGTTCGGCAATTTTTACGGGAAGATATTATGAAAGAGTCTGTAATTTATCAAGATATCGTTCAAAAAGAAGCGTTTAAATTGATCTGACTTTTCACGGGATGTGGAAAGTCAGAATTGTTATTCTGGTAATCGCATTTATTATTTTAAGTTTGATTGAAAATGCTGTACGTCGAAGAAATTTTTTGTCTGGGGAATAAGAAGTATCAAATACTCATTGGTGAGAGTGGGATTAGGTACTGGGCAAGCCTAGCCTATGAACAAATTATCACAAGAAAAAAGAAAGGCAAACCCAGGCAATTATTAAAGTGGTCATATATTGTAGAACTGAAGCAGGGTTCTGAGCTATTTGATACTCTTGTCCCACCAGAGGGAGGCCCTTGAGCACCGTTGATAACCTATTTAAAAGAAATTGCTCAACAACATTCAGAAGACAATCTTCCAAGTTAAAAGAAGTAATTCATCAACTTGAATAAGACTACTACATTTCAATACTACTTTTTCCCCGACTCTCGCAACTCCATCACATAAAACTGCCGACTTCAACCGACTGACAAAACGAAGTGCGATCGCTTAGGCTATTGGGCATAGAGATAAAAATTTAAGTATAAAATATGCTTAACACCCTCAGCCCAATCACAGAAGACTTAGCAGGCCAAAGCTATCCCAGTCCTCATTACTTGCAAACACAGCGCCGCATTCGCTCACTCATAGACAAATATATTGCAGTCGAAAAACTACATTATCGTCTGCAAGATTTACCGATACAGTTTGCCAATCCCCAACCGCGTCCCTGGAAACTCATCGACTGGCAGACGATTAACCGCAATCAAATTATCGGCTTAGATGCAGAGGTATTTTTATCTATATTGATAGGTGCGATGGATACAGAAGCCCCCATTCGCGGCTATACCCAAACAAGTCGGCAGTATTTGGAAAAATTGCATCCTCAGATGGCTCGGTTTGTTGGTGGAACTGTCGGTAAAGATGGCGAATTGCTGGAACTTGGTTTGTGGGAAAAGGAAGAACGTCAGCACACACCAGCATTAATCAAAATCTACACCCAATTAACAGGCGAGAAAATTACCCCAAAACTTCGGACTGTTAGAGGCTATCTCCCCACAGATGACGCTCACGAAGACTTATATCGCCACGGCTTACACCGCATTGCCACAGAATATGGTGCTACCTGTCTTTATATTTGGTTGATGGCTCACACCACTGGCGCACTTCAGGATGTTCTAGAGGAATTAGCACAGGATGAAATCAACCATATGACCAAATTCTGGGGGTTTGGAGTCTGGACTTTCCCTGATACTGGGTTGATGCGAATTGGACGCACGCTAATCAAAACGCGATCGCAAAACTATCAGCGTAACAACCTGATCCGTACCCTCCGCCGGATGATGGCTACCCTCAACTGGAATGCTTGGTCATTAACCAACAAAACAACTCTCCTCTTCACCTTCACTTACACAATGCATCGTTTGTGGAGTTGGAACAACACCCTAACACCAGAGTATTTGCAAGATTTATTTGAAACTACTCATTAACGCGATGTCCAACTTATTCTTAGAATCCCTCTCCAAACCTCTCCCCGAAACGGATACTGTTGGCGAATTAATAGAGGGCAAAACCAGTCATCACAAAATTTCATCAGGCTTTGTTGAGCTACCAAAGACGCGATCGCCGTTTTGGTCAAGTTAAAGATTCAGTGTCAGCTTAGTGTATTAAACACCAGACATCGCCTAAAAATCAAACCAGATTTTTGCCATGAGCGATAAAGTAAAAGCACCCACATTACCACAATGGTATATGAGCGCTAATAAATGAAACATTATTGAGGATAATCTATCTGCTATGACAGACCGAAGTAACTATAAGAATAGCAGCCACTGGGTAAATAAACTGCAAGGGTAGTTACAAATGTTTTGTTAAAAATATTACTTACCGTCAATAGACCTCTTGCAAAAGTGCTTTTTGCAAGAGGGGGAAAAGGGTAAAGGTTAAAGGGGAAGGGGACAATACAGAACTTTTTCCCCTTCCCCCTTGCCCTTTTCCCGACTTATGCAAGAAGTCTAATGTGATACTTGATTTAGGCAAAATCCAATCGATTGCGAAATCCTATTCTCCTCAAGAACTCTTTGCTGCCTTGGTTTGGCAGCGTCGGTTCAACGAGTTTGATGGCGAAGAAGTGATAACTGACCTTTCCAACCACAGAAATTTATGGGCAAGCTTTCTATTCACAAAACCAATCTTTGCACCAGATGAAAACGGTTTAAGCTTTGGTGGTATGGTCGATACCCTCCTGGCAATGGCAAACTATCGCCCCATGCCTGAAACCAGCATCATCCATTTCATTGCTGATACGTTGTACATCCTTACAGAGAACCAAGACATAAAAGTGTCTGAGCTTTTAGATTTGGGCAAAAAGTGGCGAGCTGATTCGGTAGAAGTAAGTGATGGCACAAATGAGGATTACAGTTTGCAGCTTAAGCGCCGACTGAGAACTAGATTGGAAGGGGGGCTATGGGGTGAAGATGTTCACCAGGATTGTGATGCGGTCATTGTTACCTATTGGTGGGATTAAATTCTTGAAAGTTATTTCCACCGTTTTCCTTCTGATCTTACTAGCACCCAAATCGATCAGCGATCGCGGTCTCTTGATTTTTTTTTGAACAAATTATCTTTTGCTAGGTATTGAGCCGAAATCATCAGATCAATACCTGTATTCTTTATTACAAAATAAGACTTATGTAATTATTGTTTTGTCAATATAGGACTCCGGTTTTATATTTGAACAGAGAAAATTTAGAAAGCTTATGAATTAGGCATCCTACGAAAAGTACTGTTCACAAACCATTCATTATTTACTATAGCAACTATAGAAACTATCAATATAATTTATTGTTAATTCTTTCCAAAAATAGTATTTACTATAATTTAATACTTGCGATATAAGCTGATGTTCTGGTAAGTCAATTCAGAAAAAATCCTGATATCAAAAAGTTAAAGTTAACAAGACTCTCTTGCTAAATTTACTTTAGATTTACTTATCAATCAATTTTAAAATCGCAATTAATTTTTCCACTATTTTATCGGTGTTGGGAGTTATGATCGCAAAATATCTACTAGCTTGTGCTAGTGGGATGGGATTTTTATGTTTAATTGCCGGGTTATCACCTGTGCAAGCCCTTCCTAGTTTAGAAATTGCAGATAAAAACGTAGCTGTTAATCAAGATGACGGCAGCTATCAAAAAAATGATTCTCATCAAAGCGATTTAGCAAATAATATCTCCAGTAAGTTGCTGATAGCTAATGAAACTCAAAAAAATTTACCCTCAATCAATCAACAGCAAAAAAATCAAGATTTAGAAGTAGATTCTGCTGTTAACTTTTGGCAGCCAATCACACCACAGTCTGCAAGTTCATCTCCATCCTCATACAAACTTGCACAAGTAACATCCGTATCCCAATTATCTGATGTACAGCCTACTGATTGGGCTTTTCAGGCACTCCAATCTTTAGTCGAGCGCTATGGTTGTATCGCAGGTTATCCCAATCAAACCTATCGCGGTAATCGGGCGATGACTCGCTATGAATTTGCTGCTGGTTTAAATGCTTGTTTAGAGCGAATCAACGAACTGATTGCGACTGCAACTGGTGATTTGGTCAAGAAAGAAGATTTAGCTACGTTGCAGAAACTACAAGAACAATTTGCGGCGGAATTGGCAACATTGCGAGGTCGAGTCGATGCTGTAGAAGCTCGCACAGCAGAACTAGAAGCAAATCAGTTTTCTACGACTACTAAACTTAATGGTGAGGTAATTATTGCTGGTGTTGGTGCTAGCGGTGGCGCTCCTAATAACAGCGACTCGAACATCATCCTAGTCAATAGAGTGCGATTAAATCTCACCACTAGCTTTACTGGTAAAGATTCATTAATTACTGGATTGCAAGCCTATAACTTTTTGGGTGGAGCCACTGGAGAGGGTAGCTTACAACAAAGTTTAGGATTAGCTTCGCCGCTTTTAAGTTCTAGTAGCGCTCGTACCAGTTTTGAGCCGCAATTTCCGGGGTTAAATGTCAATACTTTGTCGAGTGTTGGCGCAAACAGCGTTCAGCTTTACAAATTGCTGTATATCTTTCCCGTCGCTAATAAATTAACCTTGTTTGCGGGAACTGCGGCGGAAACATCAGATGCTTTCCCAGCAATTACGCCTTTTTATGGTGAAGGACAAGAGTCAATATCTCGTTTTGCCGGCTTGAATCCTGTGCTACGGGTTTCTGGTGGAACTTCGGGTACTGGTTTAGCATCGGCGGCAGGATTTATTTTTAACATTTCGCCAAATTTGGATTTAAGAGCTTTATACGGCAGCGTAAATGCCAATTTACCCGAAAAATCTGCTAATGAGGCAGTACCAGGAGTTTCTACTACACCTTTGGGAGCAGGTTTATTTAGTGGTAGTAGTATTATTGCCACACAGTTAACCTTCAAGCCAAGTCCCGCTCTGGATATTGGTTTAAACTATGCCCACAGTTATCACGAAATCAATATTTTGGCTACAGGATTAGTTAGTAGTGATATCGGTGCTTTAGCAGGGGTTGCAACTGGAACACCGCTCACACTCAACTCTGTTGGTGGTACGGTAACATGGCGATTATCTCCCAAGATAGCCTTATCTGGCTACGGTGCAGCAATATTTGTTGATTCTGCTTCAAATAGCTTGGATGCTTCCACCACTTTTACAAGTTGGATGGCGGGAGTTCACTTCAGAGATTTATTCAAGTCAGGAAACACTGCTGGGATTCTTTTTGGTCAGCCGCTTTTCCGTAGTGATACTGGTGGTTCTGCTCAACTTACGCCCACAGGCGACAATCGGGCGACTCCTTACCATTTGGAAGCCTATTACCGCCTTCAAGTTAGCGATAATATCAGCATTACCCCTGGTGCATTTGTTCTCTTTAACCCAGAAGGTAACAGCAACAATGATACTACGACTGTAGGTGTACTTCGGACTACTTTTACATTTTAAGAGATTGGGAGTATGGTCAAAATCCCCCAATAAATTGGGGGATTTTGGGATTGGGTAACAAAGTTCACAGTCATAACAATATTGCCCTGTCTCACTAGTATCGTGACAAAAAAATCTTTACTCGATGCTGAACCCCACTAAGGTTTGTAGAATCTAAACCCACTAACCGAGATATAGATGGAAAGTGTCCTTTAGGTGCGTCTAAAGTGAAAGTATATTCTTCATATTTAACCCATTCATGATTGGCAAGACTTGGTAGCCATCCAACTTTATAAGCAAAACGCTTACAATCTTTTTTGGCTTGCCAAATACGTGGTTGGACGTTTTTCAAGGTTATATTTAACTTTTTATCAAACATAATTCAGGAGTCAGGAGTCATAATTCAGAATGAATTCTGTATGACTGGCGGATGAATGACCGGGTTTAAGACCCCCACCAAATCTACGATTTGGTGGTTTTCAATATTAGCAAACAGATATCCTCCCAAAAATAACACTCCTGAAAAGGAGTGTCGAGAATAAATGATGACTAATAAAACTAATAAATAAGTATAAATTCGGTGGACGATTATCGAATAATATTATGTTTGACAAAAATATAGTTGCTTTGCCCAAGATATGCTGTTTAAAACTGGTGTGACGCGTACACTACATTAAAAATAAAATGCAACACCGAATAGGCTATCGTAAACATCGCCTCATATATAACTTAATTATTTCTTTCGCCTGATTTACCAGTTTGATTTGAAAGTTGGTGCTTTTGGATAACCCTCTCAATCTGGCAAGTCACCGCATCTATTCTATGTTTAACTTTATCAAAATCAATATTCACCCAAATATAGGCTTTATCAGATTTTTGCTGCTTATAATTCATATATTGCTTTACTTGTCAAGATATTTTGTTATATCTATACAATATAGCCGTCTCAATTTCTAAACTACTTTCTCTAGACGTATAAGTACATATGCTTAATATTTACTTAAGATTTTACATGTTGATTCGTAGGGCTACAGCTAGCTATAGCCCCCACTAAAAAAGACGCGATATTCCGCGCCTCTGGCACCTAAAACCCAAATTTTAAGTGTTAGCTTAAACTTTTGTTTGTAGATATTGCACTAACTGTGGTGCTTGCATCACTCCCTCTATTCGATCTACAGGCTGACCCTGCTTAAATAGTACTAAGGTTGGTAGAGCGGCAATTTTATACTGAGTAGCCAAATCTGTGTATTTTTCAGTGTCAATTTTGACAATCCGTAGGCGATCCTTAAGTTGGGCATTAACTTGCTCTAAAATTGGCACCATCATTTGGCATGGGCCACACCAGTCAGCGTAAAAATCTACTAATACAGGTACATCAGAAGCAGATAGCATCTCTTCAAAGCTGTTAAATTGCTTTTTAGTTGCCATGTGACACACACCGATTTTCAATTGTTTGTTTCAATAGTAATTCTTAGAAAATAAAAGCGGTATAGGTTTATGGGTTTTTGTTGGAAAAGGATTAAATTAGTCAATATAGAATGATTCGCCAGCAAAAAATCTTAAATAATTATAATAAAATTCGTATATTATTCTTGTTTGTGCATTTAGATGAAATATGTATTTAAACTTATCCTGACCAAACACATCACTATAGCGGTTCTCAGTTGAGTAGGTACAAAACCCCACCTCCAACCTCTTAAGAGAAAGCTGCTTACTTGCTCTGATGTAACTCATTTGATTAGGAAAAGCTATAACTATACAGGCAGTCCCAAAAGCGATACCTACGACGCTTGTAGCTGCAACACTTTCTAGTGTATATAATCGGGCGATGTCTACAATAGTCTATTGGGCATCACAGCTATAAATTAAATCAACAATATATTGCTTCAAGTTATTCATCTATTAAGAGAGAAATAACTATAGATATTTAATTATCCAGACAATATTCAGATGTTCCCGAAATCACCATAAGATAATTAGCGCGGTATTTCTAACATTGAGGAACATTAAATGACATTATTACAAGATAAAGTCGCAATTGTTACAGGTGCATCACGAGGAATTGGTCGAGCGATCGCAATTGAATTAGCTACACAGGGAGCGATCGCAGTTGTCAATTATGCCAGTTCCAGTGCAGCTGCTGAGGCAGTTGTTACAGAAATTATAAGTAAGGGAGGTCAAGCGATCGCTATCCAAGCAGACGTTTCTAAAAGCGATCAAGTAGACGCACTAGTTAAGTCCGTCATGGAAAAGTTCAGCCGTGTGGATATCTTAGTCAACAACGCAGGTATTACCCGCGACAATCTGCTTTTGCGTTTGAAGACAGAAGATTGGCAAGCTGTGATAGACCTGAATTTAACTGGTGTTTTCTTATGTACACGCGCCGTCAGTAAAATCATGCTCAAGCAGCGATCGGGGCGAATTATCAACATTACCTCCGTTGCAGGGCTAATGGGCAACCCAGGACAATCAAACTACAGCGCCGCCAAAGCAGGTGTAATCGGCTTCACCAAAAGCGTTGCTAAAGAACTAGCTACTCGCGGCATCACCCTTAACGCCGTCGCCCCCGGATTCATCACTACCGATATGACCAGCGATCTCAACAACCCTGAAGATATTCTCAAATACATTCCCCTCGGTCGTTTCGGTCAACCTGAAGAAATCGCTGGAATGGTGCGCTTCCTCGCCGCCGATCCCGCCGCCGCTTACGTTACCGGACAAGTTTTTAATGTCGATGGCGGTATGGTAATGGCCTAAATAGTGCTGAGTTAGGAGTTAGTAATTTTCGTAGGGTGTGTTACGCCGAAGGCTAACGCACCCTATAAACAATTTATATTTCTTCATATACATTAAATGCTTGCATGATATGGCGGAATGATAAGAAAAACTAAGCCTATACCTACCTAAGCCCTTTATATATTGCTTTATTTAATTAATAGCATACTGATGTAATATGTTTACAACTAAATTAGATTAGACAAGTAGCTAGTCAATTGATTGATTTTAGTTACACACATATAAGTCAACAAAAAATAAAATAAAAAAATGGAAACACTCAACAACAAACAAAAAACAAACCAAGAAAACAAATCAAAAAAAATGTACCCTGAACTTATGGATGTGCAATTGGAAGTAGTCAGTGGGGGATTTGAGAATACAAGTAAAAACTCTGGAACTGCACCCTTGCGGAACTTAATTAAATTTTAAGCACAACACAAAAACGTCAACTAAAACTTGTACAACTTGTAAATTTGTACATTAATCCCGTAATCACGCAGCAACCATAGCCCGGTTAGCCCGCACAAATTTCTGGGTCACTCTTGTAAAATCCGGTTTATCCGGTTTTTGTTTCAATACCTGGCACAATTGATTGATTTTAGTTACACACATAGAAACAAAAAATAAAAAGGCATAAAAAAAATGGAAACACTCAACAACAAACAAAAAACAAACCAACAAAACAAATCAAAAAAAATGTACCCTGAACTTCAGGATGTGCAATTGGAAGTAGTCAGTGGTGGTCTGGAATTGTCTAAGGGTAATGGTGGTAAGTCGTGTGGTGGTTTGTGTTAAATTTTAGCACAACACATAATTAAATTTTTGTACAACACAAAAACGTCAACTAAAACTTGTACAAAAAACTTCTACATTAATCCCGTAATCACGCAGCAACCATAGCCCGGTTAGCGCACACAAATTTATGGGCTACTCTTGTCAAATCCGGTTTTTGTTCCGATACCTGGCACTGCCAAATATCCAGTTGACCAGGTGAATACTTGTCCCGATAGTTTTTTACCAGCCAGTAACTTGCTACCCCATGTAGAGGTTCTGGCTGTTTTTATCTTAGGTTTATATCGCTGACAGAAACCACGGTATTTTTTTGCACATTCATCCAAACTTTTCCCCAAGCTTAAAAAAGCAGGATGCCATTGTGACAAACCATCATCAGTCAATCTGTCATAGCTACCGTAATTAGAGAAATCGTAGAAAAAACCCTGTTTTATGCTTGCGGCTTTCGGATTAGCATGGATATAACGGAGAGTATTTAACGCTCTGTTTATATCAGATGGTGGAAAACCTTGAGACCAATATCGCTTTTCCCAAAAATGACCTGTCCGATTCAGCATTCGGTTAAAGCACATTGCACTGTACCAATTCAGAAAATGCATGATTTTAGGTAAATGCTCTGGTTGTGCTGGCTCTATCAAATAATGAACATGATTAGACATGATACATACCGCATATAGTTTAAACCCATATTTGTCTATAGCCTTTTTAATGACATAAAGAAATATTTCACGACATTCTTGCTGCGCTAGGTTAAATTCCCGATTGTTACAACGGGTTGTAATGTGGTATGAGAATCCAACTTGGAGATTACGGGGAAGTCTTGGCATACAACTGGATTGCATAGGTGCAGAATATTCAGTTAAGAGGATGTTTTAAAAGTGGCACGCTGTGATTTTAGGCAGTGATTGATCCCCCCTAACCCCCCTTAAAAAAGAGGAAACTGAAATCAAAGTCCCCCAATTTATCGGGGGATTTAGGAGGATCTACAAGTCTTTGATACATCACAAAAAACTTTTAAAATATTCTCTAATAAAAACTAGATAAAAAAATTTTTACTTTAAATATAGCTATGCATAATCTTACAATTTTAGAGCAAGACACGGCTGTTAACTATGAAGAATTAACTTATCCCTACTACCGCCGATTGCTGCAAGAATTAACACCAGAAAAATCTGTCGTTGCGATAGGAGTAGAATTAGAATCAGAACCAATTGGATTAATTTTAGCAACCTATTGGAATTCCTCAGATGATTCAACAATCTACGCTAAAATTCTCTCACTGTTCGTCGTACCATCTTATCGTTGTCAAGGGTTAGGCAAAGCCTTACTTGGACGAATGGAAACAGAACTTCAAAGCCGTGGTTGTTCCGAAGTTTCCTTAAGTTATCTAGAAAGCCCCAATTCACCGACTCTAGAAAAAATTCTCAACCAGTCTAACTGGACTGCACCAAACGCTACTGCTTTGATTTGCTATGCAACCAGAGTCAAGCTAAAACAGGCGAGTCAGCCTCACTTGATTGAATATTTAGAGAAACTGGAAAAGAAGTTACCGCCTAGCTATACTATCTTTTTTTGGCGCGATTTAACTGCCCAAGAGCGCGAGGCTATAGAAAGCCAAAAGCAAATAGATACTCTAGTTAGACGATTTAACCCGTTTACAGAAGAAAGTAAGATTGAACCGCTTAATAGTTTAGGGCTGCGATATCAAGACAGAATAATCGGTTGGATGATTACCCATCGCACAGCACCCGACACAATTCGCTACACTCAACTTTTTGTTGAACCAGATTTTCAGCCATTGAGCCGTAGTATTCTGATGTTAGTAAAATCTATTCTTATTCATGTGGAAAAAGCTCCAGAGGCAACCAAAGCCACCTGGCGAACTGAAATTAATAACCTGCCAATGGTAAATTTCATATATCGCCGACTCGCTCCTTATTTAGATGAAATCCGCAAATCTTTTCTCACTACCAAATCTTTGAAAGCATAACAAGTAAGAGCTATGAAATATCAGTGGGTGAGGCAGCAAAGCGGAGAAGATTGTGCTGCTGCTAGTTTGGCGATAGTTACCAAACATTACGGGCGTAATCTCAGCATTAACCGCATCCGGGAACTAGTCGGCACAGGAGAAGGCGGTACGACAATGCTAGGTTTAAAGCGGGGCGCTCAGGAGTTGGGCTTCAAAACTAAAACAATTCAAGCTGCACCAGAAATTCTTGACGAATTGAATGAATTTACCCTGCCAGCCATCATTTATTGGAAGGGCTACCACTTCATAGTTCTGTACGGACAAAAAGGCAATAAGTACGTAGTTTCAGATCCAGCATTAGGTATTCGCTATCTCAGCCGCCAAGAAATAACTAAAGGTTGGGAGGGTTGGATAATGATGTTACTAGAACCAAACCCCGATCTATTTTTTTCTCAGGCAGACGATAACAATGCAGCCAGCCCAATTGATAGTTTTGTGCAGCGAATTTGGTTGTATCGGGGGGTTATCGCTAAACTGTTGCCGATTAACTTTGTAGTCGGCTTATTAGCCTTGGCTACACCGTTGCTGTTGCAATTTCTCACCGACCAAATTTTAGCTAAATCCGACAGTCAAAAACTAACACTTGTAGCTATTGGTGTGGTTCTTTTATCACTATTTAGCAGCACTTTAAGCTGGTTTCAGTCCAATTTAGTTGCCTATTTTGCCGAACGTTTGCAAACTGGTTTAAAAATAGATTTTGTTCAACAAATTCTCCACCTACCCCTTTCTTATCACGAAGCCCGCAGAAGTGGAACTGCTATCCGCAGATTATCAGATATTCAAAGAATAAATTTTTTAGTATCGCAGCTAATTATAGAACTACCAATTAAAGGATTTACTGGTATAGTTGCTGTTGGCTTTATCTTTGTTTATAGCTGGAAGCTGGCATTAATTATCATTGCTATTGGTGCGGTAATGACTTTATCTACAATTGCCTTTCAACCTGCTATCGAACAAACCACCTACTATTCATTTTCCGTAGCTGGAGAAAACTCAGGGGTTTTATCGGAAGCTTTCACGGGTGCGCTAACCCTGAAAAGTACAGCCGCAGCCCCTCAACTGTGGCAAGAAATCAAAGAACGTTTAGAGCATGAAGCTAACTCAAATTTTCGTGCAGCTAAAATTCGGATAGCTAATAATCTGTTTTCAGATACAATGTCTGCTTTGGGGACTGTAGCTTTATTGTGGTATGGTAGCACTCTCGTCTTTCAGAGCGAGTTAACAATCGGGCAGCTAATTGCTATCTATGGTTTAAAAGAAAGTTTTTTACAGTTGGTTAGCACATTAGTTAGATTTGTAGCTGACTTTACCCAAGTCAAAGCAATTACCCAATTATTAGCAGAACTATTCGGTTACACCCCAGAAAATCTCGGTGACGAGCAAAAACCGATTTTGAGAATCTCCGAAAAGGCTAATATTAGTTGTAACGATCTAAATTTTCAATATCCTGGTAGGGTGAGGTTATTAGAAAACTTATTTGTTACTATTCCCGGTGGAATGGTTGTGGCTTTAATTGGTAGATCGGGCTGCGGTAAGAGTACGTTAGCTAAATTACTGCCTGGATTCTACCCACTACAATCGGGAAATATCTGCATTGGTGAGACAAGGCTTCAAGACTTACCTCTGGATTGTCTGCGCCAACAGATAGCATTAGTACCTCAAGATGCATTTTTCTTTAGGCGATCAATTATTGCTAACTTCCGGTTAAGTGCGCCCAACGCGACTTTTGATGAGATTGTTACTGCTTGTAAAATAACAGGAGCAGATGAATTTGTTAGCCAATTTCCGCAAAAGTATGATACTATACTGGGCGCAGTGGCGGCAAATGTTTCTGGAGGACAGAAGCAGCGATTAGCGATCGCCAGGGCAATCATCAATAATCCACCAATTTTAATTTTAGATGAATCTACAGCTAATCTAGATCCTTTAACTGAAGCCGAAGTTTTAGATGGTCTTTTAGCTAATCGTCGGGGTAAAACAACCATTTTAATTAGCCACCGCCCAAAAGTTATCAATCGAGCCGATTGGATAGTGCTATTGGAAACAGGTAAATTACAGTTTACTGGTTCTATAGAAGAGTTTCGCTCGTTAGATGGAAAACATTTGGAATTTATTAATCCTTAAAGCCCAAACCAAATGGAAAATTATGCCACTGTGCACTTTCACAAAGGCTCAAAATTTTTCCCAGTTGGTGATTTTGTGGTTATGACCAGGCGACTGATTCTGCCTTATCTGTTTACATCACCCAACAGCCCGTGGTAGACATCCCTTTTATCCAGAGAATAAACCATAGTAGGGCTAGCATTTCAATGCCCACCCTACAAGCAACTAAGGCTGTTGGCGTATCCTTTGCCAGATAGTAAAGCCCAAAAGAAGAATAATGCTACTGGCGGTAGTCAGTATCACAGCCAAACTCATACCTTGTATTCTCATCGCCAGCAAGTTGAAAACTAAGGTAATTGACCAAAGGGTGAACGCAGCATTGCGCTGGGAAAGTCCCCAAGCGAGTAAGCGGTGGTGCAAATGGTCTTTTCCAGGAGTACTGAGAGGGTTATTTCCTGCTAGTAGCCGCCGCACAAATACTTGAGTGGTGTCTAGCACTGGCAATAATAGAAATAAAACCGTGGGAATTAGCGCATAAACCGTGTTTTGTTGTAGCTTACCTAAAATACTAGTTGCTGCCAGCACATAGCCAAAAAAGTATGCTCCGGCATCACCCATAATAATTCGTGACGGATGGAAATTATGGCGCAAAAAGCCCAGTGCAGCACCTCCCAAGGCTGCGAGTACCAAGATTGCCGCTGCACGGTTGTTAAATTGAGCTGCAACGCCCAACAAACTCATGGCGGTAATAAAGCTGATTCCTCCCGCCAAGCCATCCATACCATCCATTAAGTTGATAGCGTTGGTAATCCCTACTACCCATACTACTGTCAGTGACATGGACAAGAGAGAGTCAATGGGAGTGCCAAACATCACTTGCACACTGATGCCATTAGCTACCAGCAACAGTGCCGTCACAATCTGTGCCCACAAACGAACAGAGGGCGGTAAGCCGAACTGATCATCGATAAAGCCCACAAGGACTAATATCGAACCACCCAACAGAATAGTGAGCACCTGAGCCAATACGTTTTGGAGTTCGATAGGTCGTAAAAGGCTAGCCAATACGAGTGCGGCAATCACACCCGCGTAGATAGCTAGCCCCCCTGCATTGGGTAAAGGTTCTCGGTTAAGCCGCCGGGCGTTGGGTTGGTCAGCCCAACCTACCCGCAAGGCGAATTTGCGTACTGTCGGAATTAAACGCCACGTTACAAGCCAAGCCAAGAGGAACGTAAATACTACTGCCAACCAGCCGGTGCCGCTAGGGTCGGCAATACCGAGGGACTTAAGGGAGTTGTCTAGATTCATCTCCCAATTCAAGCATTACTGCCTGTATGTAATATGAGCATCACCTGTATATTAATCAATTTTTTTTATTTCCATTTGTAACTTGAGTCGCTTGGGAGATTAGCACTCTGGCGCTGTGAGTGCTAAATTGTCTAATGGAAGCGCTAGAGAAATAAAACATGGCGAAAATTATTGCATTTGACGAGGAATCGCGGCGAGCTCTAGAAAGGGGTGTTAACGCCCTTGCCGATGCCGTAAAAATCACCTTGGGGCCCAAAGGTCGCAATGTCCTTTTAGAGAAAAAATTTGGCGCACCTCAAATTGTCAACGATGGTATCACTGTTGCCAAGGAAATTGAATTAGAAGATCCTTTGGAAAATACTGGTGCAAGACTCATCCAGGAAGTAGCCTCAAAAACTAAAGATGTCGCTGGGGATGGCACTACCACCGCAACAGTTTTAGCACAAGCCTTGATTCGGGAAGGTTTGAAGAACGTCGCGGCGGGTAGTAACCCGGTTAGTTTGAAGCGCGGGATCGACAAAACTATTGAGGCATTGGTACTAGAAATTGCCAAGATAGCCAAGCCAGTAGAAGGAAGTGCGATCGCTCAAGTTGCCACAGTCTCTGCTGGTAATGATGAAGAAGTTGGCCAAATGTTAGCCCAAGCAATGGAAAAAGTCACCAAAGATGGTGTCATTACCGTTGAAGAATCCAAATCCCTCACCACTGAACTAGAAGTAGTCGAGGGGATGCAGATTGACAGGGGTTACATTTCACCCTACTTCGTCACCAACAACGAGCGGCAAATAGTCGAATTTGAAAACGCCCGGATTCTGGTTACTGACAAAAAAATCAGTAGCATTCAAGATTTAGTCCCGGTGTTGGAAAAAGTCGCCCGTTCTGGTCAGCCCTTGCTGATCATCGCTGAAGATGTCGAAGGTGATGCTTTGGCAACTTTGGTAGTGAACAAAGCACGGGGTGTACTGGCTGTGGCTGCAATTAAAGCCCCTGGATTTGGCGATCGCCGCAAAGCTTTGTTAGAAGATATTGCTATTCTCACCGATGGACAGTTGATTTCTGAAGAAATTGGCTTAAGTCTAGATACCGCTTCTCTAGAAGCGCTGGGAACTGCTCGCAAAATCACCATTGACAAAGAAAGCACCACAATTGTAGCTGGCAGTGTCACTAAGCCAGAGGTACAAAAACGGATTGGTCAAATTCGCAGACAGTTGGAAGAAACCGATTCTGAATACGATCAAGAAAAACTGCAAGAACGCATCGCCAAGCTCGCTGGCGGTGTGGCAGTGATTAAAGTGGGTGCGGCAACCGAAACCGAACTCAAAGACCGTAAACTGAGGATTGAAGACGCGCTGAACGCTACTAAAGCCGCCGTGGAAGAAGGTATTGTTCCTGGTGGTGGAACAACCCTAATTCACTTAGCCAAGGTGGCAGAAGCACTTAAAAACAGCTTAGAAAACGAAGAAGAAAAAATTGGGGCTGATATTGTCGGACGAGCGCTAGAAGCTCCCTTGCGCCAAATAGCAGAAAACGCTGGTGCTGAAGGTTCTGTGATCGTCGCTAGAGTTCGAGATACCGACTTCAACATTGGCTACAACGCTGCTACTGGCGAATTTGAAGACTTGATTGCTGCTGGCATTATCGACCCTGCCAAAGTCGTGCGTTCAGCTTTGCAAAACGCTGGTTCCATTGCTGGTTTGGTCTTAACCACCGAAGCGATCGTTGTTGAAAAGCCGGAGAAGAAATCCGCAGCTGCTGCCCCTGATATGGGCGGCATGGGCGGTATGGGTGGCATGGGTGGTATGGGCGGCATGGGCGGCATGGGCGGCATGGGCATGTTCTAACTTCTGCTCACCAAGATAAATATTTTTCAGCAGTTTGTCTTACCAAGGCAAACTGTTTTTTTATACTTGCCATTGCTGATTCAGAAACAATATGTTATCTGTATTGCTGGTAACTCACTGAACATCAATAAACTTACAGCAGTTTTCATCTATTTAAACCATACGTATCGTAGGGGCACAGCAATGCTGTGCCCTTACAACACAAACCTATTTATTTGAAAATAGCTGTAATTATGAAACTTTTCAGTACTTAGTTGTAAATACAAAGCACTACTAACAAAATGTTAATAAGCAAAATAGTAACCTAAATAATTGCTTAATCTATAAATAACCGTCTTTATATTAATTTTTATAAAATTATGTGTAACAGGTTATTAGTCACTAGTCGCTTATTTTTACTAATGGCAAATGAATAATAACTAATAACTATTAGGTAATATTGCATGGTACGAAAACTGCGTCTCCTTTCCAAAATAGTAAAAAAGCGACATGAAGATGAGTTCTATCACCAACCAGGGGCTATACCTGGAACCATTTTTATTGATGCAGATGCTCCACCACCGATAATTTTATTGATTGACTATAATCAAACCAATTTCATCCGCAAACAAATAGCAACTCCAGAAGAATGCATCCCATATCTAGAGATGGAATCGATTTCTTGGGTAGACGTACAAGGTTTAGGCAGTCAAGATATATTACAACGATTGGGTAACGTTTTTGAGTTACATCCTTTAGTTTTAGAAGATGTAGTCAATGTCCCGGAGCGTCCCAAAACAGAAGATTATGAAGACCAATTGCTATTCATTGCCCGCATGGTAGTACCAAAGGAAAGAATATGTGGTTTTCACAGCGAGCAAGTGAGTTTGATATTAGGGAAAAATTATTTGCTGACAGTGCAAGAAGAACCAGAGCATGATTGCTTTGAAGCAGTGCGATCGCGAATTGAAAAAAACAAAGGGATCATACGCAAACAGGGAGCCGATTATTTAGCTTACGCTGTTTTAGATGCAATTATTGATGGCTTTTTCCCAGTGCTGGAGCTTTATGGAGAGAGGATCGAAGAGTTAGAAGAGGAGGTCATAGTCAGACCTACCCCACAAACACTACAAAGTATTTATCAAATTAGGCGAGAATTACTGCAACTACGTCGTGCTATCTGGCCCCAGCGGGATGCCATTAATTCTTTGATTCGAGATGGTAGTGAACTGATTGGTGAGGAGGTACGAATCTACCTGCGAGATTGTTATGACCATACTGTGCAAGTGATGGATATGGTGGAAACTTATCGAGAGCTAGCATCTGGATTAATGGATGTTTACCTTTCGGCAGTGAGCAACAAAATGAATGAAATCATGAAAGTACTAACGGTGGTTTCATCAATTTTTATTCCACTGACCTTTGTGGCAGGAATATATGGTATGAATTTCAAGACTGAAAAATCGCCATATAATATGCCTGAGTTGGATTGGTATTGGGGCTACCCATTTTGCTTGGCAGTGATGTTAGCGATCGCACTTGGTTTACTATTCTTTTTTTGGCGACGAGGCTGGCTGCAAAATTCTGTAACCATCAAGCGTAATTAAAAATTTTAGATTGACGATGAGTAAAATCTACATTCATTAGCACCGGGAGTTAATATTTTAAGTTATGAGGAGTAGCGACCAGAATTTAGTAGTTTTAACGATTTATATTATCGGTGTTTTCTACGTTTTTAACCGCATGGTTGAATCCATCGATGATCAAATTAAGTTTGAGTTTAAAAAAGGAATCGTTGACGAGCAACTCAAAGAACAAAATCTCGACGATAAAATTGGGATTTCCTTTAAACTCAAATCTTCATACCCAATTGACGATTTGAAAGATTTAGGAATTAGTATTGAAAATAAATCTGATAATGTTGCTGTATACGTTGACTGGGACAACAGTTCTTTAGTAGTCGAACATAGCAAGCAATCGCGCCGCGTGATTCGGAAATCACCAGACTTAACCCGCGACTTAGCTGTGCCCCAAAGTCCTAGCCTGATTGCCCCCAAGAAAACCCTTTCTGAAACGGTGACAGCAGAAGATGTATTCGAGCGCGATCAAGTAGCTGGAACCTATTCAGCAAAAAAACCACTAATTGATATCAACGGGCTGAAAAAAGGGCAAAAAAAATTGTACAACGACTTTATTAACAGAAGAAAAGAGTTGGACTTTTCCCTGCAACTGGTGCTACGGATATCTGAGGTGCGTTTAGGTTTAGCCCCAGGTCGTGATTTTCCTCCTATTAGTATTATCAATTGTCCTTTCACAGTCAGGAAATTACCTTGGACTTACGCTCTACCTTGGAATAAAAAAAAGTAACGCCATGTCAACATACTACGTCAACCAAGATTACACTGGATCTAAGGAGAGAGTAGACGCAGGCGGTTGCAGATCAGTCATAGACACTGGTTTGAGGAAAGTCCGGACTCCCGAAAGACCAAACTTGCTGGATAACGTCCAGTGCGAGCGATCGTGAGGATAGTGCCACAGAAAGATACCGCCAAAAATAGGGAATAGGGAATAGGGAATAGGGAATAGGGAAAGAAAAACCCCACTCCCCACTCACCACTCCCCACTGCCCAATGTTTGGTAAGGGTGCAAAGGTGCGGTAAGAGCGCACCAGCAGTATCGAGAGGTGCTGGCTCGGTAAACCCCGGTTGGGAGCAAGGCGATAGGAACTACGGTTGGTCTTTTACCAGTTCCGCTCAATGAGAGCCGCTAGAGGCGTTTGGTAACAAGCGTCCCAGATAGATAACTGCCCTCGCAAGAGAACAGAACCCGGCTTATGTACTGCTCTCTCCCCCCTTTTTTATTGCTGAGTTAGAAGAGACGCGATGAATCGCGTCTGTACAAGAGTTAGAAGTTTGTATTTTTCCCCTGCCCCCCCTGCTCCCTGCCCCCTGCCCCCTCCCCTTGTCATGTAATGCCCCTTGCTTATCCACGCCGTCAGCGGCAACTTGAAAGTTTAGTCCAAAAATTAGGTTTGCCCCTAGAAGCACCTATAAAGTGGGAACTGCTGGATTTAGCGCTAACTCATCCCACTGTTTCTGATTCGGCAAATTATGAACAACTGGAGTTTGTTGGCGATGCAGTGGTGCGCCTGGTGTCGGCTGTTGTGTTATGGGAAAATTATCCCGATTGTCCAGTAGGGGATTTTGCGGCAATTCGTTCGGTATTGGTAAGCGATCGCATCCTCGCCCAATTGGCCAGAGTTTATGGTTTGGAGTTATACTTACTAGTCGCTGGTAGTGCTACCGCCGATAAAGTTGGTCAAGAGTCGCGGCTGGCAGATGCCTTTGAAGCAGTTCTGGGTGCGCTTTACTTAAGCACTCAAAATCTAGAACTGATCCGCTCTTGGCTAGATCCCCACTTCCAACAACTAACGACAGAAATTCGCCTCGATCCTGCCAGACTTAATTACAAAGCTGCTCTCCAAGAATGGACTCAGGCACAATTTAAAGTTTTACCAGAGTATCGAGTTGTGGAAGTCACTCAACCGCACCGGAATCAAGAACGTTTCGTAGCTGAAGTGTGGCTGCACGGAAACAAGCTAGGAGAAGGTAAGGGGCGCTCGATCAAAACTGCTGAACAAGCCGCAGCTAAAGTAGCCTTTTTAGCAATTCCTCCACCGGAAATACCCTAAACCAAAAATAGTGCTGATAAACTGATAACTCAGTTGGTTGTCAATGGTCATTTATCCCTAGTCCCTTGCATACTAATGACTAATGACTAATGACTAATGACTAATGACAAACCAAATTAAAATTGCTGTCATCGGAGTTGGGCGTTGGGGAGTGCATCTGTTGCGGAATTTCTTAGCACATCCCCAAGTAGATGTAGTTGCTGTAGTAGATCCGCATCCAGAACGATTAGCGGCGGTAAAGCAGCAGTTTAACTTAGATAAAAATGTAATATTAACAACACAGTGGGAAGACTTAAAGAAGGTGTCCGGGTTGACAGGGGTGGCGATCGCAACTCCAGCTACCACCCACTATCCTTTAATTAAAGATTCTCTCCAAAAGGGATACCATGTTTTGGCAGAAAAACCCCTAACTCTCAGCCCAGGAGAATGTAGGGAACTTTGCTATTTAGCAGAGCAGCATAATCTGATACTGATGGTTGACCATACTTATTTATTTCACCCAGCAGTTGAGCGAGGAAAAGCTGTAGTACAGGCGGGTAAATTAGGAGATTTACGGTATGGCTACGCAACGCGCACCCATTTAGGGCCTGTCCGGCAAGATGTTGATGCACTGTGGGACTTAGCTATTCACGATATAGCTATCTTTAACGCTTGGCTGGGTCAAATCCCTGTAAAAGTTCAAGCAACAGGTACAGTATGGCTACAGGGAGAGGGGAGTAGGGAACTGACTCACTCACCACTCCTCAGTACAGACGCGATTAATCGCGTCTCTTCCCACTCCTCATCTCAAGGTTTGGCTGATTTAGTATGGCTAACACTGACATACCCAGATAACTTTCAAGTTTATATTCACTTATGCTGGCTGAATCCTGATAAGCAGAGACGGCTGGGGATTGTGGGTAGCCTTGGTAGTTTAATTTTTGATGAAATGTCGCAATCATCGCCTCTCACCCTACTACATGGGGAGTTTGAACAGCAGGGCAATCAATTTATTCCAGTTAATCAAAAGCAGGTGGTGCTGGAATTAGAGTCAGGGGAACCATTGGGGCGAGTTTGCTCCTGCTTTGTTGTCTCTGTTATCAACAATACTCTCTCAGAGGTTTCGTCTGGTTGGGTAGGTACACAGTTAGTAGAAATTCTTGCTGCTTTAACAGCATCTCTTAAGCAAGGCGGCCAACCTGTTTTTCTGAATGATAAGGAGCAAAAGTAACAAATGACAGATGATCCGACCATTGTTCACGATGCATTCAAACAGTTTGAGCGTGACAAATTCTCTCTCGTAGCCCAAAAATATGATCAAGCGATCGCTACTGTAACTTCTCAAGTGATTAAATTACTTAAAGTAGTTGACAAATTACCTCTTTAAAAGAACGTCCGCACAAACTCCCCCTTTTGGAAGACTTACCAAGAGAGTTTGCTGCGGCGAAAGACTAATCTCATAAGTCTCGTTCTCCAGTAACACATGGAACTTCGAGTACTTCTCTTTGTCTACACCTGCTTTTACAGATTTGTTGATCCCCAAACAGGGACTTCTCTCAGACTTCTGTAGGCTAGGGTAGTGGCTTGTTTTTGCCCCCTCATTCCCAGAGGAAAATCTAAGATCCTCTACATTTTCTTCTTTCTTGGGAACAGGTAATAACGAGATATCAATCAAAGGTAAGGTAATTTTCAGCGTCGTACCTTGATGAAGTCCCCTACTCTCAAGAATAATGCTGCCTCCCATAAGTTCGATTAAGTTTCGTGAAATTGCTAGTCCCAGTCCAGTACCTTCAAACTGGCGTGTGGTTGTGCCATTCACCATTACAAAGGGGCGAAAGAGTTTGTGGTGTTGAGTGGGATCAATTCCTATACCTGTATCTTGGACAGTAACCACCACCTGAGATTTACCATTACTAGATTGAATTTCTGTAGCAATGGTGATGCTTCCTGCATCGGTGAACTTAGTGGCGTTGCCAATAACATTAATCAACACCTGCTTCAGTTTTGCTGCGTCTGCCTTAATTGGTATTGCTTGAGGATCTAACTCACATTTCAATTGCAAGCCCTTTTGTTGAACATTTACTGATTGTAAATTAATCACCTCTAACAATATTTGTCGGAGGTCAAGAGGTGTAGTGACTACAGAAAGCTTGCCTGCTTCAATTTTAGAAATGTCGAGTAAATCATTAATAATATTTAGCAAATGAATTGTTGTTTCATTAGCACGTTTAAGGAAGTCCATTTCTTCTTCCCGGCTATCACATAAGCCATCCTCAACCACGCGAATGCAGTTAATAATAGTATGTAATGGGTTTCTCAATTCATGGGAAGTCGTAGCCAAAAACTGGCTTTTAACTTGATTAGCGGTTTTTGCTTCTTTCCAAGCTATTTCTAGTTCTTCTGCCCCAGCTTTAAGCCTTTCTACCATTTGGTCTAGTGCTTGGGCCAGTTGATTAAATTCCCGGATTTGAAAATTGTGCGGAACTGGTTGTGCAGCGTGGTGAGAGTGAATATTGAGAGCGTAGTCACGCAATTCTTCTACAGGACGTGCCAAGTAAGGAGCTAGATATAAGGATGCTAGCAAACTTGCACCAATCAAACCAACTGTTAAAACAATGAGGATTAGTTTGATTTCCTCTAAACCAAAAAGCGCATTATCGACACTAGTAACAGCTAAGACGATCCATTTTTGCTGCTGCTGTTGGGTAAGTGGGTTTGTAATAGCCGTATAGCCAGCTACTAATTCTTTACCCTGTGTAAAAGACAAGTTGATCGAATTATTTTGTCCTGCAATTGCATTTTTAATTATGCTCTTAAGTTGAGAATAATTTGGGTGCTGATTAATATTAGTTCCTACCCAGTCTGTGAATGGGTGCGCCAAAATTGTGCCATCTTCAGCAATTACTACCATAGCGCCTGTAAGCGATCCCGGCGGATTTCTGGTTTGTTGGTACAATGCAGACTGAATACTTAAGCTGTAAACTAAATTTCTTTGGCTATCAAAGACTGGTGCAGATAACACTACTTGCAATTGATTTTGTGCGTTTCTTTTTCCAGTCATTCCTGTCTTGGGCGGGAAGATTGCTTTGACATCAATCCCGTCGCTACGCAAAGGTAACGTCAATTCTCCAATTGCTTGATCCCCACAACTATTAGCAATTATCTTCTGGGTTAACAAATTCGTTAATTGGATGCATTCAATACTAATACTGGCTGGAAGTTGTTGCCTTAACTGCGCGAGAATTTCTTGCTCTTGTATAGGCGAATCCAACGGAATAACCGTTGTTTTACTTACACTTAGTAAATTGGCTTTTAAGATAGCGATCGCATCACCAATTCTTTGCCCCTTACTGATAGCGCTTTCTGTTAAATTTTGACGTGCAGTTCCCAATATGCTAGAACGTGCCTTATTCAAGGCAACAATCTCGCCTATAAGTAGAACTGGGACGAACAGAAGCAGTATTCTCGTTACTAAAATTCGACGAAAAGAAGATTGGCGGGAATTAGTCATCGAGTGTCTCACTTTGCATCTGCAAACCACAACAGCAAAGATATGTAATTAGACGAGCTAGATGAGACATTTTATTAAATTACCAAAATTTTATTTTCAATGTTTAAAAATAACAAATTGCTATAATTCAAAAAGAAACGTGGGATACCAAACTTCATATATGCTTGATATAGACGCAATTTATGTTGCATATAAATACAGGGGTGAAATTGTAAAATAGTAACTTGCAGGCATGGATTTTTTGAGAATCTACACACTAGCAAAGAAAGTATTTA
Source organism: Nostoc sp. UHCC 0251 (assembly GCF_034932245.1). Lineage (NCBI taxonomy): Bacteria > Bacillati > Cyanobacteriota > Cyanophyceae > Nostocales > Nostocaceae > Nostoc > Nostoc sp. UHCC 0251. The sequence continues at coordinate 14,498 of NZ_JAYGHD010000005.1, read as the reverse complement.
ACCTATCAAATCAATCAATTTAATGTTGCAACATCGTCCTCATACTACAGTTGTTTTAGCAATGAGTGCAGATGGAAAAATAGCAGATTTTAGGCGATCGCCTGCTCGGTTTGGTTCAAGGGTTGATAAAGCACACTTAGAAAAACAAATCGCTGCCTGTGATGCGGTTTTATTCGGTGCTGGTACTCTCCGCGCCTACGGAACAACACTTACTATATCAGATCCAACTCTAGTGCAAATTCGGGCGCAAGGAGGGAAGTCTCCACAGCCAGTTCATATAGTGACTACACACTCTGGGAACCTCAATCCGGAAATTAACTTTTTTAAGCAACCAGTTAGACGCTGGCTACTCACGACAACAGCGGGAGCGCTTTCGTGGAAAGAACGTTTAAGGACGCTTCCCTCAATGGCAACCAGAGCAAAGGAATGCCCTCCAGAATTTGAGCAAATTCTGGTTTTTGAAACACCAAGGCGAGAAATAGACATTTCCGCAGCTTTAAAGCATCTAGCCACTCTACATATAACACGCTTGGCGATCTTAGGTGGAGGTGAATTAGCCGCTTCCTTAATAGAATTAGATTTAATCGATGAATTATGGCTAACTGTCTGTCCGCTGATTTTAGGTGGTAATACCGCACCCACACCCGTTGAAGGGAAAGGATTTTTACCCGATTTGGCTCCTAAGTTACAACTCATAGAAGTTCATACAGTTGAGCAAGAGGTGTTTTTGCACTATCGCCTGCAACGACCAGCAGATTAGATTACGCTAAGTAAAGTTATTGGGCATTGGGCATGGGGCATTGGGCATGGGCAAGAGGACTTGGGTACAAGGAGAAAGACTTATTTCAAGTTCTCACCTCTTGTCCCCTTGTCCCCCTCATCTCCCCCTGCTCCCCCTGCTCCCCCACTCCCTGCTCCCCACTCCCTACTCCCTACTCCCTAAGATGGTGGAACAACTTAAGCCTCGCTATTCTGTCGTTTGGACGAACAAAATTGCTGAAGTACCCCAAAATGCCTGGAATGCTTTGGCAATGCCACTCAAAACGCCATTTTTAGAATGGGAGTGGTTAAACAATCTCGAAACCTCCCATAGTGCTACGGCTAAAGCTGGTTGGTTGCCAAATCACTTGACATTGTGGCGAGACAGAACACTGATTGCGGCTGCGCCACTGTATCTTAAAGGACATAGTTCTGGTGAATTTGTTTTCGATCACCAATGGGCAGAGTTAGCCGATCGCATCGGAGTCCAATATTATCCAAAATTGCTGGGAATGACACCATTTACCCCAGCTGAAGGTTATCGGTTCTTAATTGCTCCAGGAGAAGATGAAGACGAAATCACCGCGATGATGGTGCATGAAATTGACATTTTTTGCTCCAAAAATCGAATTTCTGGGTGTCATTTTCTCTACGTTGATCCCCAATGGCGTCCGATGCTAGAACGGCATGGCTTTACAACTTGGCTGCACCACAGCTATGTCTGGGAAAATGCTGGCTTTAAAACTTTTGATGACTACTTGAAAGTTTTCAACGCCAATCAACGGCGCAATATTAAGCGGGAACGCAAAGCTGTGGAAAAAGCCGGTTTACGATTGCAACCACTAAGTGGCGATCAAATTCCTCAGTCTTTGTTTCCCTTGATGCACCAATTCTATGCCGACACCTGTGATAAGTTTGGCTGGTGGGGTAGCAAGTATCTCACACGAAGATTTTTTGAGCAGCTACACACCGATTATCGCCATCGAGTCTTGTTTGTTGCCGCATATAGCGAGGAAGATAACTCTCATCCTTTAGGAATGTCTTTTTGTTTATTTAAAGATGACAAACTCTATGGACGCTATTGGGGGAGTTTTCAAGAAATAGATTGCTTACATTTTGAAGCTTGCTATTATGCACCGATTGAGTGGGCGATCGCAAACAATATCCAAATTTTTGATCCTGGCGCGGGCGGGCGTCACAAAAAACGACGCGGTTTCCCTGCTATGCCCAATCATAGTTTGCACCGCTTTTACAACAATCGTTTAGGACAAATTATCCGTCCCTATATTAAGGAAGTGAATCAACTCGAACAACAGCAGATTGAGGCAATTAATGCAGACTTGCCATTTAGTAACCGAGATTCTTAAAAGAATACCAAGGCAGAGGGTGAACGACGAATTACACTTGATATAGAGTGTAAAAACCCTCAAGAAAGAAAATTTCTTTTTATAATGCTTATGGATTTAATAGTTGAAAATTTAGCCGCAATTGATGATAAACTTTCCCAGCGTCATATTGACCTTGATCCCGGTGGATATTTCATTATTTACTTAGATCGAGATGCAGGGTTAATTTATGCCAAGCATTTTACAAATGTAATTGACGATCGCGGTTTAGCTGTCGATCCAGAAACGGGAAAGGTAATTCCGGCACGAGGAAAGGTAGAACGAACTCACACGACGGTTTTTAGTGGGAGGACGGCTAAAGAACTTTGTGTAAAAATCTTTGAGGAAACTCAGCCCTGTGTAGTAACTCAATTAAATCATGCAGCTTATTTAGGTCGAGAATTTGGTCGGGCTGAGGTGGCTTTAGTAACAGAGCAAGAGTATGTTCAGGATTAAGCCAATTTTAGATTTTTAATTTTGGACTTCGACTTCTCTACGAGACGCTGCACGTAGCTTGCTTCCCCGCAGGGGTACGCTCAGTCGAACGATTTGGATTGAAGGAAAAATCTAAAATCTAAAATTGAACAACTCTTTCATTACCCATCAGATGATGGCTGATTTATCTGATAGATGTAGTAAGTCGCCATTGGGATAACGGTGGCGGCAATTAACAATCCTACTACCCAAGCAGTAGCGTTACCTTGGTTGGTTTCTTCTGCTTTCTTGAACGTGCCTTTTACCTGTACATTCTCAGTGATTTGGGGTGGCCCTGGATCGGGTTTGCCGGAGAGGACAGCAACAAGGCGATCGCTTGCATCTAGAAATGCCTGATTGTATTTGTTACCATTGCGTAACGGCACACTGACTGTTTCAGTAGCTACACTTTCGGCAATGGAGTCAGTAAGTAAAGGCTTGACTTGATCACCAGTAATAATGGCAGTACCATTAGTAACTGTATCAATAACCAATAAAGCTTGATTAGCTTGGGCTTCTTTTGTGGGAAACCATTTTTCAAACAGTTCTTTGCTAAAGCTCTCTGGTGTTTCACCGTAGTCGAGGCGGCGAACAGTCACAATTCTAACTTCCTTATCTGTTTGCTTTGCCAAATCCTCGAAAGCGCTGCTAATCTTACCTTCATTTAGACGGCTGATAACTTCACCTTGATCCAAAACCCAGGTATTATTCCCTCCTGTGAGGTTGGGTATTTGATTCACACCTGTGGCAAAAGCAGGTGCGGCAAACAGCGAAGCTGCTAAAATAACCGTCATTAAAGGGAATATGAGCCGAATGAGGTGCTTTTGACTGTTAAAAACTTGTTTGAGGAGCTGTTTCATTGTATAAACCTTAAGACAGACTTGCACCAAAAATACTACAGAACCACTGTCAAAATCACCTTGTTCCCAGTTTTCTTCAGTATCAAGTTTCTGCTACTGCTAGCAAATATATATTTTTTACGAGATTTTTTGATTGCACAAACTTGTTCTGAGGGCGGCTGCAAGTATTAACCTGACACTAACAGCCTTGCTAGTGACAAAAAATACCGCCCATTTTGGGAATTAACCCAAATGCTTAGGGCGGAATTTGCAAACCATCTAGAAATCATATCGTAATTTTTGGCAGAATCAAGCATATCTTTTCATCTCTGCAAGTAGCTTTTCTTGCTGTACCCGTTGATGGGTTGATATCTGCATTTTTCGGATATTTTAGCTAAATCTATATCAATATAATATATACATGACCATAATTTTAACTAACGACGACGGCATTGATGCCCCCGGTATCCAAGCGCTGCTTAAAGCTGTAAACGGCAAAAATACTATTATCGCTGCTCCTGCCGATCATCAGTCTGGCTGTGGACATCAAGTTACTACCACTCGTGCCATCAACCTCAAACAACGTTCCGAGACTGAGTATGCGATCGCAGGTACTCCCGCTGATTGTGTGAGAATTGCAATAACACAAATTAGCGCAAATGTCAAATTTGTCCTTTCAGGCATCAACGCTGGGGGCAACTTGGGAGTCGATGCCTACATTTCTGGCACAGTGGCTGCTGTGCGGGAAGCTGCAATGCACGGTATTCCCGGAATTGCCATTTCCCACTACCGCAAAGCCAAGCAGAATTTTGATTGGGATCTGGCCGCCAAATTCACATCTGAAGTTTTAGCGGACTTACTCAAGCGTCCCTTAGAACCAGGAAGCTTTTGGAATGTGAACTTGCCCCATCTGCAACCAGGAGAACCAGATCCTGAAATGGTGTTTTGTCAAGCCTGTACCAGACCTTTACCTGTCAATTATCGAATTGAAGGCGATAATTTTTATTATGTAGGCGAATATGGCAAACGCGATCGCACTCCTGGTAGTGATGTGGATGTATGTTTTTCCGGCAATATTGCGGTCACTCAGTTAAGGGTTTGACGATTTCTACAACAGTAGCCCTGAACGCTAAGAAACTGAAATTTGAACTAAAGCAATAGGATAGTCAATACGCTTCAGTCTTGGATTGATGAAAGTGATGCTGATGAGCAGCAAGAAACAGGAGAGTATTTAATTCACGCCTTAGATGAGGATCGTTTATCTGATCGTAAATTATTCCCTGTTGAGTTAAAAGGTATAACTTGGTGAGTCAAGTTATTCTGTTAGATTCAGGGCCTCTAGGCTTAGTCACAAATCCAAAGTTGTCTAAGTTGAGTGAAACCCAACATTATATTAAGTTAACGTTGGGTTTCACTGCATTCAACTAGCTTGATTAGGCGGTATTTCTTCAGGTGGTGCTTCTGCTGAGGGAGCGAGTACCGCATCTGGCGCAATTTCTTCTACGGGAATCGGTTGCTTGTCCTCAATTTCAAAATCTGGTTGCGCTGCTTCCACCAATTCAGGAGATGGAGGATGTGGTGGAATAGCTTCCGGTACATTATCGATTTTTGCTTCGGTGTCAGCAGTAACTGTCTCCTCTGCTGGTTTTTCTGGTATAGCAGTAGTTTTGTCGATAATCTCAACAGTAGGTTTCTCTGCCAGTACAGAGGTAATGTCTTCAGGTTTGGGGATTGTGGGTGTCTTTTTACTCACAGTCTGTTGCACCTTGCCTTTCATGCCATTGAAGGTACTACCAAGACCTTGTTGCAACTGGCCCAGCCGTTCCTGAAGGGACAACTTATTCACCTGTTCCTGAATGCCAGTTTTCACCGTTTCTGGACTGGGTACTTGAGTTTGTTGTGCCTGCGGGGTTAGTTGGCGACGTAATGATAGAGTTTGCCAGCCAAACCAGACCAAAAGAGCCACACTAGCCACATGACCCAGCAACAAACCCCCAGTAATACGTGGTGCAAACACCCATAAGACTAAGGCGTAGAATAATCCTACACCACTCCAGATAAAGTCATTCTTGCGGTGGATTTCTGGAAAAAAGAAAGCTGCTATGTAAATGGCTAAACTACCAAGACCGACCACTAAAGCTAGGACATACGCCAGCATTATTTGGTTACTCCTTTGACTAGGGATTGGTGACTGGGGATTGGTGACTGGATATTAGGTATTAAGAAGAAAAAGTAATTTAGTGAATTAAATTCCTTCCTAGTCCCTAGTCCCCAGTCTCCAGTCCCTCAACTAACAATTTTGCAAATTTTGCCAGTCAATTGTTGATTTAGATACAAATTAAAATTAATTATCCGTGTTAGTTGTGGATTTTTGTCATTTATTCAACTCTTAAGGTCTTCTTTAGGAGAGAAGGGAAAATATCGGACTACCCTTAAAGTAAAAGGATCTGCAAGAGAGTTAGCCAGAAATTTTTTATGACACTACAAAGCTTTGGTGTGATTGGATTAGCCGTTATGGGTGAGAACATCGCTCTAAACGTGGAGCGCAATGGCTTCCCAATTGCAGTTTACAACCGCTCCCGAGAAAAAACGGATGCGTTTATGGCGCAGCGTGCTACAGGACGGAACGTCAAAGCCGCCTTTACTCTAGAAGAATTCGTTGCCTTATTGGAACGTCCCCGCAAAATTCTAGTAATGGTGCAAGCTGGTAAGCCAGTGGATGCGGTGATTGCTCAACTCAAACCCTTGTTAGAGGAAGGCGATATCATTATCGACGGTGGCAACTCTTGGTTTGAAGATACGGAACGACGCACTCAGGAATTAGAACCCGCAGGGCTTCGGTATCTTGGTATGGGTGTCAGTGGCGGTGAAGAAGGGGCGCTAAATGGCCCATCTCTGATGCCTGGAGGTACAACAAGCTCTTACGAGTTTCTATCGCCAATTTTCAACAAAATTGCTGCCCAAGTCGATGATGGCCCTTGTGTAACCTATATTGGCCCTGGTGGTTCTGGTCACTATGTCAAAATGGTGCACAACGGCATCGAGTACGGCGATATGCAGCTAATTGCTGAAGCCTACGACTTGCTGAAAAATGTCGCTGGATTAAACCCCAGTCAGTTACATGATGTGTTTGCTGAATGGAACACCACCGATGAACTCGATTCATTTTTGATTGAGATTACGAAGAATATCTTCCCATATATTGACCCAGAAACAAATAAACCCCTGGTGGATTTGATTGTTGATGCAGCCGGTCAAAAGGGAACTGGACGTTGGACTGTGCAAACTGCATTGGAATTGGGAGTTGCTATTCCCACAATTACAGCAGCAGTTAATGCCCGGATTATCTCTTCTATTAAAGAAGAACGGGTTGCAGCATCTAAAGCCCTCACAGGCCCCAGTGGCAAGTATGACGGGCAAACCAAGGACTTTATCAACAAAGTACGCGATGCTCTCTATTGCTCAAAAATCTGTTCTTATGCTCAAGGGATGGCGTTGCTATCCACAGCTTCAAAAACATATAACTGGAATTTGGATCTGGGCGAAATGGCGCGGATTTGGAAAGGTGGTTGTATTATTCGCGCTCGCTTTTTGAATAAGATTAAGAAGGCTTTTAGCGAAAATCCAGCTTTGCCTAACCTGCTGTTAGCTCCCGAATTTAAGCAGACAATTCTCGACAGACAGACTGCTTGGCGGGAAGTGATTGCGACAGCCGCAACAGTAGGAATTCCAGTACCCGCATTTAGCGCATCCTTGGATTATTTTGACAGCTATCGCCGCGATCGCCTGCCCCAAAATCTAACTCAAGCACAACGCGACTACTTCGGCGCACATACTTACCTGCGTCTTGATAAGCCCGGAAGTTTCCACACTGAATGGGTACCCATTGCTGAAGCTAAGAAGTAAATTTTCACATATCTACATCAGGATACTGTGAAAAGTTAAAAAGTTTCAGAATACAGTTTTAACGGTGGCTCTGAGTTTCAGAGTCACTTTCTTTTTAAGGTAAGAATCGCTACTTAACGGATAGCCGCAAATGCAACTTCAGTCATCAGCTTTTATCCCTGACTTGTTCACAACGGTTTTGCTCCCAAGCTTATATGGCGCTATTAATTACTTACCTGAAAGACAACAAAGCTTTTGCTGCTTGAGTTTACCTGATGGACAATTAATTAATAACAGACACGTTGAGAAAGTTCTTGAAGATTAGCATTAAATAAAAAATTTGGAGGCGTGTACTTGCCTTAAATCGAGGTTATAGGCGTGGCTAAGTATTTCTGGCTATTTGCAAACTAACAAGCACAGAAATCTTAATAACATGCTTCAATTTCGTACAGAGGGTCAAGCTGCCGATAATGTTCGGCAGGTTGGAAATACAGCAACCGTGCCCCATTCTTAGCAAGTTGCTGTTGCTGGGTGTAAGCTAGATAAAACAAATTATTCTTCCAGATATGCCAATAAGAGGGGGAACCCCCCAGCAGAGGCTCTAAAGCTTTATCTATTCGCCAAGAATGACCCTTGAGTAATTCTCCGATTTCTGACTGTGCATCAAATGGCTCCTCCTCGGTTCCTATCAACATATCTAATTCTGACAACCTTCTTTCTTTCTCCTGTTGCTGTTCAGGAGAAGGTGCTTTGACAACTGCCTGTATTTCCTCTGGCACATCTAGTAAGAAGAATTGTGAGTACCCATTTGCATTAATCTGTTCGTCATAAAACTGGTTTTCTTCTTCTTCTATACGGTCAACGCTACCAGAAATAAACGTCTGACCCATAGCATCTGTTTCCAAAAGAATACCATCGTGACCGTATGCGCCAAAGTGAAAAGCATTGCAACCAATTTGCATAGCTAGTTCTGATAGCCGAGGGCGAGAAACATCCCTAGCCCGACGGCATAATAGTTCATTCGGTTCAGTTTTCACTATAGTCCATCCCGGAGTGCTAACGAACAGTCCGACAATCCATAGGTCAGGTAATAGCAGCCAGGGAGTTTGGCGCAATTCATCATTTGATAAGGTTTGAGGCGGTTGGGAAATGCGACGGCAACCTTCAAGCTCAAAAATGCGGGTTATGGCCAGTTCGATTGAATCTAAATTATTTGACTGAATACAAGTAGTGTAATTTCGGAACTCGATAAACACTGCCAACTTCCTAATAGTTAAAATTATTATCAACGCAAAATATAGCGTTTATTTGAGTAGATGAATTTCAAGGATTGTTATTACCAAGATATTTGGCTTTTAATTCTTCTAATTCTTTATCTATCTCATTTTTACTAGAAGGCTGAGATGTAGGGTTTGGTGGTTGTATTTTATTTGGTTGAGGTTTGTTACTACCCAAAAACTGGGTTTTCATTTGTTCTAATTCTAGATCAATTTGACTAGGAGATGGCGATACAAAAGCAGGTGGAGATTTTGGTGGTGATTGAGCGATGGGTTTTGGTGAAATCGCTGGCGTGGCTGCTACTTGTGACTGTTGATTAAAGTCGTTGAGAACTTCATCTACTGTTTGATAACGCCGAATTGGAATACTTTCTAGCATCTTGTTGAGAATGCGACTCAACTGATTACTAACAGGAGTTTTCAAGTATTGCTGCCATACCCAACTATCGTTGTTGGTATCATAAGAATCGAAAGGCGATCGCTGGGTCAATAAATTAACACAAGTAGCACCCAAACTGTAAAGATCGCTCGCAAAGACAGCCCTACCTCTCATTTGTTCAGGGGCAACATATTCTGGACTACCAATACTAGTACCAGTTTGATTTAAGGCAGCACCAGTGGCAGATTTAGCAGCACCAAAATCTACTAATACTAATTTGCGATCGCTCTCACGTAAAATAATATTTTCTGGCTTAATATCGCGGTGAATTACGTGTCTAGCATGGCAAAATTGCAATACTGATAATAAATCATTTAATAGTTGCCGGATTTGTATTTCATTGAAAGCACCTCTATGTGCTAATTTCTGGGCTAAGTTTTGCCCGTCGATAAATTCTTGTACAAGATATTGCCGATCTTCTTGGGTAAAATATGCCAGTAGTTCGGGAATTTGGGGATGTTTGCCCAATTCATCTAACTGCACCGCTTCTTGGTTAAATAACTCTACGGCTTTGGCAAGCGTATTAGTACCTTGAGATTGGGGATAAAATTGCTTAATTACGCAGCGTGGTTTTGAGGGTTTATCTTCATCCACGGCTAAGAAGGTTTTGCCGAAACCACCTTGCCCGATTGGTTTGATAGCACGGTAACGTTCTTTGAGGAGTAACTTGGAACCGCAAGCCCGGCAAAACTTGACATCATGAGGATTTTCAGGCTTGGGACAATGGGGATTAAGGCAGTAGCTCATACAGGCGATCGCTCTTATATCTCTTTATTTTACTGGCGTTCAGGGTGGGAACTTCCGCAAATCCGTTAAACTATGAGCGATATCTACGCCTACGCACTACTAACTAATACAGCACGGCGGAAATCAAGCTGCCATTTGAAAACTTGCAAAAGCCTTGATATACAAAACTTTTGACTTTTGACTTCCCCAAAGGGGCTGACTTCCGCCCTGCGGTACTACCCGATACCTTCTATAACTGGATGGAAGTAGAAGGCGAATCCCAATACTGTATAAGCAGCTAATAATAAAGTCCCTTCCAGCCAATTGGATTTACCATCAGAACTAATACTGTTTGCAATCAACACTGACGCAACCACAGCTACTAATTCAAAGGGTTGGAAATCTAAATCCATTGGTTGTCCCAATATCCGCCCTGCTATCACCAACACAGGCGCGACAAATAAGGCAATCTGCATACTTGATCCCACAGCTACCGAAAGGGAAAGATCCATCTTATCTTTCATTGCCACGGTGACTGCTGTGGCGTGTTCAGCTGCGTTACCGACGATGGGAACCAAAATCACCCCTGTAAACAGCGCCGTCAAACCTAGCTGAGATGTGGCCACTTCCAGAGAATCAACTAACATTTCTGACTCAATTGCCACCATTAAGGTACATACTAGCAGCACGCTAACCCACAACATCATGTTTGGTTTAGCATGAGGGGTTTCCTCTGCTTCTGTCTCCGCTACACCAACATCATAAAGATAAGAGTGGGTTTTCATCGAAAATAGCAGCGTTAAGGCATAAACCAGGATTAACACCACAGCAACAGCAATAGAAAGATTTTGCAGTGTTTGTTCGTTAATTCCTTGAGAGGTATAATTCATTGCCGTTGGCATCAACATGGCAATCACCGCCAAATTCATCGAATCAGCATTCACCCGCGCCACAATTGGCTGAAATGTCTGTTCTTTGTAGCGCAGTCCTCCCAAAAGCATGGAAAAACCCATCACCAGTAGTAAGTTGCTAATAATCGATCCGGTGATACTGGCTTTGACTACATTTATTAATCCAGCATTCAGCGCTACTAAGGCGATGATTAGTTCCGTAGCATTGCCAAAAGTGGCGTTTAACAAGCCCCCCATTGACGGCCCCACTACGACAGCAATTTCTTCTGTGGCTGTACCCATCCAAGCTGCTAAGGGCAGAATTGCCAATCCAGCTGTAATGAAAACTATCAATTCTCCCCACTCCAGAAAGTGGGCTGCTAGGGAAACTGGGATAAATAGTAATAAAACCAGAAGAATAATGTTTTTAGTTGACATTCGTTGTCCTGGGTTGAGGGTATCATTCACAGCGAGTAATCCTAAGTTTTAAATTTGGAGTGTTGAATTAAAAATTACTTTCACTCATCACTCCCATAGGATACTCTCAACCACCTGTAGAGCAATTCAGAAATTTTACTGTTTTCACTTCACTGCCGTGTATGTAAAATAAGATTGCGATTTAATGAGTTTCTGTAATTTTTTGTTGCAAAAGTATGAATTGGAGCCAAATTATTACAACAAGAATGGGGTTTAATATATTAAAAGACAATTAAAATTTGGATTAGCGCTGCTAACAAGAAAACCCCTAACTGAGTCTTTGTTCAATGGCTAATTACTTTGAGCCTTCAGGGAAAGGGCTGTGCGATAACGCAGATTTCCCACTACAATAAAAACTCTCTGTCAAAAATTTTGTTGGATTCCATAGTTGTTGTTTATACCGGATTTTGTGTTCAAACCATTGGAGAAAGGTTTATGCACAATGTTTTCGGTGCAACTACAAGTTTTTTGTTTTGGATAAATATACATGACTTCTGCTGCTGAAATGCCAGCTAGCTCTGGCTCAACGTTAACATTACATTCAGATCCCAAAAGCACTCATGAAACCGATCCCCTGAGAAAGGCTAATGGTGTTTATGTGACGGTGCATGGTCATTTTTACCAGCCACCAAGGGAAAACCCTTATCTGGACGCAATTGAACGCCAACCGAGCGCTGCACCTTTCCATGATTGGAATGAGCGGATTCATTGGGAATGCTATCGTCCGAATGCCTTTGCCAGAGTCTTAAATGACCGAGGCGAAGTGGTGAAGATCGTCAACAATTATGAGTATTTTAGTTTTAATATTGGCCCAACGCTGATGTCGTGGCTAGAACGCTACGATGTGGAGGTTTATCAGCGGATTTTAGAGGCGGATGCCAAGAGTAGCGATCGCTTGCATGGTCACGGCAATGCGATCGCGCAAGTATATAATCACATCATCATGCCTCTGGCAAATGAACGCGACAAATATACCCAAATTCGCTGGGGTAAAGAAGACTTTCGCTCCCGCTTTGGCCGTGATCCCGAAGGAATGTGGTTAGCAGAAACAGGTGTGGATTATGCCACCCTAGAAGCTCTTGTTGCTGAGGGTATTCGCTTCATTATCCTTGCACCGTCTCAAGCACTGCGTTGCCGTCCTGTCCCTACTGAAGATCATCCCAATCCTGAATGGCACGAAGTCGGTGGTAGTCAGATTGATCCCACCCGTCCCTATCGTTGTTATTTGAAGCCCACACTAGACACTTCATCTTCACCTCTAAGTGCGATCAAGGAAGGGAATGGGGATAGTAACCACTCCCCACTCCCCACTCCCGACTCCCTCCCTTACATTGATATCTTCTTCTACGATGGGCCGATATCGCGGGACATGGGTTTTAGTGATGTCGTTTATAATTCCAGTCACTTTGCTGGACGTATAGGCTCGGCTGTGCGTGGGGATCATCGGCCGACACAGTTAATCTCTGTGGCGACGGATGGGGAAACCTTCGGACATCACAAGAAGGGAACTGAGAAAACTTTAGCCTACGCTTTTACCAAAGAGTTTCCCCAGCAAGGTTGGACGGTGACGAACTTCGCTCACTATCTCAGCCTCAATTCTCCCGGTTGGGAAGTGGAATTGAAGTCAGTCACAGCCTGGAGTTGCGCCCACGGTGTAGACAGATGGCAAGATGACTGTGGTTGCGGTGGGGAAGGCAGCATTTGGCATCAGAAATGGCGTCGTCCCTTGCGGGATTCCCTAAATTGGCTGCGGGATCAGCTAACTGAGGTGTATGAAGAACATGGTAGGCAGTTATTTCGCGATCCCTGGCAAGCACGAGATGAATATATCCAAGTGATGCGCGATCGCACTGCTACCAATGTCAACCGTTTCCTAGCCCGTCATCAAACCCACAAACTAACCGCAGCTGAACAAGTAGACGCACTCCGGCTATTGGAAATGCAGCGTCACGCTTTGTTGATGTTTACTAGTTGCGGTTGGTTCTTTGAAGAAATTTCCCGTCCAGAGGGGACACAAATTCTCCGCTACGCCGGCCGTGCTTTGGAATTAGCAGGGGAAGTGGCTGGTGTGCAGTTGGAAAAAGGCTTCGTCAAACGTCTTGGTTTAGCCCCCAGCAATGTCGATGACTTCAAACACGGTGGCGAAATTTATCGGCAACTTGTGTTAACTGCCCAGCTTGGCTTTAAGCAAGTAGCAGCCCATTACGCCATTACTTCTCTGTTTACAAATCAGAAACCAGCACAGACGCACAATTCTTTGCCTAGAAAAGATGCTGCTGATAAACAGTCTCAGCGTTACCAGAAAAAGGTTTATTGCTACGCTGCTAATGAGCTAGATTACCAACTGCAACGCATGGGATCGCTAACTCTAGCTGTGGGAAATTTAAAGCTGGTATCAGAGATTACTTGGGAAAGCGAACATTTGGTATTTGCGGTTCTCCATTTGGGAGGCTGGGATTTCCACTGCTGCATTCAACAATTTACTGGGCGGCGTGACTACAGCCAATTAAAAGAAAAGCTGTTCGGCGCACTAAAACAAGCTAGTGCAGCTCATACTATCTTGGCGATGACACAGCTATTTGGCGAAGAAGCTTTCAACTTGCAAAATCTATTTGCTGAAGAACGCCACCGGATTATGGGGCTGCTTAGTCAGGAAACGCTGACACGTTTAGGACAGTTGTATACTCAAGCGTACCGCGATAATTATGGTGTGCTGATGGCGTTTCATCGAGATGAAATAGCAGTACCGCAAGAATTGCAGGTAGCAGCCGATATTGCTTTAGGGCATCGCTGTCTGATGACATTGCGATCGCTTGAGCAAGATATCGCTGATCCCCAAAAGAGTTGGAGTCACATATTAGAATTGGAAGCGATCGCTACTGAAGCAAAACATCTGCGTTGTCGGCTAAATATTCCCGATGGTAAGCAGATGTTAGAACAGTTAATTGCGCGATCGCTCTGGCAATTGTTGCATGATGCTAATGGTAGCTTTAATGCAGATATCCAACTATTGGAGAGATTGATTGATGTCGGGGATCAACTAAATATTGATGTTTCTCTACAGCGATCGCAAGAACTCTATTTTAGTTGTCTGCAAAGTCAGATAGCGCCGGTGTGTATTACTAGCCTTGGGAATGAAGCAGATAATCAGTGTCTTCAGTTGCTCAAGTTGGGCAAAAAGTTAGCCGTTGATGTTAGCGTGATCTCAAATCAGTTAGGGATGTAGCACCGTATACCCGTATTTCTCACAAGCTTCAGGCGTTTGATGGAGCAGAGGGACAGAGGGGCAGAAGGGCAGAGGAGAAAGAACAAGGCACATTGAACTCTCCCCTGCTCCCCTGCACAAG